>JANMKS010000211.1:0-4740 GCA_031372155.1 Sphingomonas sp. | reverse complement strand
CCGCCCTGGCTGTTGCTGACACCGGGAACCGCTCGCGCCGCATCCTCGGCGGCGAGGGCGCGTTCCCTGAGCGCCTCTGGCGTCGGCGAAGCACCGTCGTCGGTATCGAAATCGGCAAACGGCCCGCGCGCAATCCGCTCTTCGGGTGCCAGGCCTGCATAGGCGTCTTCGGGTGCAAGCCGCGCCATGGCGACGGTGCGTTCGACTAGCGTGGCCAGCGCGTCGTCCGACAGGTCGGATGAGGACGCGGTTGCCGAACGCTGCCGCACAAAAACCCGCAAGCCGATTTCGGCACCTTCGGAACTGCCGACGTCTTCCAGTTTGCCCAGTCGCACCGAGACATCGCGGGACGCGCTTGCGCCATACACGGCGTCGGCTGCATCGGCGCCGCCGCGCACGGCGCGTTCGACGAGATCGGTGGCACGGTTCAGGGCCTGTTCGGCGGTCAGCATCGGTTGTGCTTAGGGAAGGCTCGCGCTGCCCACAACCGCACAGGCGAGTGCCATGAGCAGCCCGGCAAAACGGTTCGATCGAAACTTGGCGAGCGCGTCTGCGCCGTCGTCGGTCTTCAGCATGACCGCCTGCCAGCCCAAGTGTACCGCAACCGGAACGAGCGCCGCGAGCGCCAGCGGATCGGGCCGCACGTTCCAGATCGCGCCGGCCCACAGAAAGAGGGCGATTGCGTAAAAGATCGCCACGCCCGCCCGAACGTGCGTGCCCATTCGCAAGGCCGACGACCGCACCCCGATCAGGGCGTCATCCTCGCGGTCCTGCATCGCATAGATCGTGTCATACCCGACGACCCACGCAATACTGCCCGCATACAGCAGCCACATCGTGGGCGCAGCGTCGCCCGCGACCGCGCTCCAGCCGACAAGCGCGGCCCAGGAAAACACGATGCCGAGCCATGCCTGCGGCCACCAGGTAATCCGCTTCATGAACGGATAGGCGGCCACCGGAAGCAGGCTCGCAAGCGCGATGATCGCGGAAAACGGCGGCAGTTGCACGAGTACGACCAACCCGATCAGGCACAGCACAACCAGCCAGGCCCATGCGGCCTTCAACGTGACCGCCCCGCTCACCAGCGGACGGCTCCGTGTACGCGCGACCAGCGCGTCGAGGTCGCGGTCGATGATGTCGTTATAGACACAGCCCGCCCCGCGCATCGCAATGCTGCCGACAAGCAGCCACCCGATCAGCGACCAGTGTGTCGTCAGCCCGCCCGCCAGCAGCACCCCCCAAGCGCCGGGCCAGAACAGCAGCCACCACCCAATCGGCCGGTCGAAGCGCGCCAGCAAGGCAAACGGACGCGCAGATGCCGGAAGCCATCGGATGAGGCCACGCAGTTCGGTGTCGGGAGGTGTGACCAGCGTCTCGCTCATGCTAGGGGCGCATTATGCCCGCAACCCCCGCATGGCCACCCGAAAGCGGTATCCGCCTGTTCGTCGAAACCCCGCTGTCGGGCCTGTCGGAGGTTCGCATCGACGGCGCACAGGCACATTATCTGTTGTCGGTCATGCGTGTGAAAATCGGCACCCGGCTGAAACTGTTCGACGACATCGGCGGCGAATGGCTTGCCGAGGTCGGGAACGCCGGCAAGCGCGACCTTACGCTGTCGCTCGTGCATCACACCCGCCCCCGCGAGCCCGTTCCCGATTTGTGGCTTGCCGCCGCGCCGATCCGGCGCGCGCGGTACGACTGGGTCGCCGAAAAGGCGTGCGAATTGGGGGTCGCGCGCTTTATTCCCGTGCTGACGCGCCGGGCCGTCGTCGACAAGGTCAAGCAAGACCGGCTGCGCGCGCACATGATCGAAGCGGCGGAGCAGTGCGGGCGGACCGCGCTTCCCGAAATCATGCCGCAGATTGCGCTCAAGGACTGGCTGGCCACGCTTCCCGGCCGGGCGCTCTTTTTTGCTGACGAGGACGGCGGAACCCCTCTCGCAGCGGCCGTCGCTGCCCGTCCCGGCCCTGCTGCCATACTGATCGGGCCCGAAGGCGGCTTCGACGATGATGAGCGCGCCCTGATCGCTGCCGCTCCGTGTGCCGTGCCGGTCACACTCGGCCCACGCATCCTGCGCGCGGACACCGCCGCCGTTGCAGCGGTGGCGGTCTGGATGGCGCTCGCTACTTGATGCGGGCGCGGAACTTCAATGTGAAGCTGCTGTTCGCCGCCATGCTTCCCGTCGGCGCAAAGCGCAGCCCGTTGACCGCCGCGTCGTAACCTGCAGTGGGGGTGTAGGCAAAGCTCGTCCCGCCGTTGTTCGAATAGGTCAGGTTTCCTGCAACGAACCCCAGCCCGCTGGTTCCGGCCGCGAATTCGTAATTGGTCGTCAGCGGTCCGGCATCGTCGATATCGCCATTGTAAAAACTCACGGCGGCGGGAAGCGCATCGGTCATCACCGTCGTGGACAGGTCGACCGGCGACGTGTTCGCGTTCGATACCGTCAGCGTATAGATTGCGTCCCCGCCCGGGATGAGCTTGGGATTGGTCGTTCCGTTCTGGGGGTCGGACCACGGTGCGCTGGTCTTGGCGACAGTGATTTGCGGCATCGGACAGAAACTGACGCCGCTGATCCCGAATGCCTGCTGACCCGTCACGGTTTCGCCGGTTGTCAGCGGATAGTTGCCATAGCGGATCTCGACCGAGGTTACCGGCTGTACGAAGCTGGCCGTAACGCTGCCGATGTTGGTCGCATTGTCGGCAACACTGACGCCAACTGCCTGCTGCACGGTGATCGCGAACGGCGTCGCGACCGGGCCGAGATTAAGCGACGACGTCCCGTTGGCATAGGGACCGGCCCCGTTGTTGGTGCCGAATGGCGTCACATGACTGCCCGTATAGGTGCCCGTGCCAAAGCCGCGGATCATCACCCAGTCGCGGAACTGGTTCGCGCCGAAATCGACATCGTACATCGTGAACGTCACGTCGCGCACCGGGATTAGAAAGGTGAGTGTCGTCACCATCACATTGGTAACGGCTGTAATATCGGCGGTGCGGCCGGACAGTACGCCGCCGACGACGAGCGACACGGCAGCGGTGCCGCCATTGTGCGATGTCGACAGATTCGGACGGACTTCGCCCCCGACCGTAGTCGAACTCAGCCCGTTTTGCGTGAATCCCACCTGAAAGGTCTGGGTTGCCCCCCCCGACGTCGACGCCGTGTAGGTATAGCTGCTACCGTATGCCAGCGTGGCCGCTGCCTGGCTGGAAAACAGGAAATTATACTGGTTCGCCGCAGGACATGCCGCCATAACAGGCGCGGTCGACAGCGCGACCGCCGCCGCCGCAATGCTGATCCTGGTCCCGCGCATAGGCCTTGATGCTCGCGATATGGTTTACATCGCGTAAACTCGGCCTGTCCATCGCGTTGCCATTTGCCACTGGATTGCGGCGATGGTGCACATTAGGGCGAATGCCATGACCACGCGCGTTGCATCCGAAACAATCGACCCACCGATCGAAAGCCGCGCGGACATGATCGCGGTTTTCGAACGCGGCGAAAAGCCTGCGGACGCCTGGCGGATCGGCACCGAACACGAAAAGTTCGTCTATCGCACCAGCGACCACCGCGCGCCATCGTACGACGAGCCCGGCGGCATTCGCGACCTGCTTGATGGCCTGACCCGGTTCGGGTGGAATCCCGTCGTCGAAGGCGACCACGTCATCGCGCTTTCGGGCAGCGACGGAAGTGTCAGCCTTGAGCCTGCGGGCCAATTCGAACTGTCGGGCGCACCGCTCGAAAACCTGCATCAGACCTGTGCCGAAACCGGCCGCCACCTGAAACAGGTCAAAGAAATCGGCGAAATGCTCGGCCTTGGTTTTCTGGGCCTTGGTTTATGGCCCGACAAGACGCGCGCGGAACTGCCGATCATGCCGAAGGGGCGCTATCGCATCATGCTCGACCACATGCCGCGCGTCGGCACGATGGGCCTCGACATGATGCTGCGAACCTGCACGATCCAGACCAACCTCGACTATTCGTCCGAAGCCGACATGGTGAAGAAGTTTCGCGTGTCGCTCGCGCTGCAACCGCTCGCGACGGCGCTGTTCGCCAACTCGCCCTTCCTTGAGGGCAAGCCGAACGGTTTCCTGAGTTATCGGAGCCACATCTGGACCGACACCGACCCCGCGCGGACGGGCATGCTGCCCTTCGTGTTCGAAGACGGCTTCGGGTACGAGCGGTACGCCGATTACATGCTCGACGTGCCGATGTATTTCGCGTTCCGGAACGGCGGCTATGTCGACGCTGCGGGGCTCAGCTTTCGCGACTTCCTCGACGGCAAGCTGTCGGTCCTGCCCGGCGAACGGCCCAGCGTTGGCGATTGGAACGACCATTTGTCGACTGCCTTCCCCGAAGTCCGGCTCAAGAGCTTCCTCGAAATGCGCGGTGCCGATGGCGGCCCGTGGTCGACGATCTGCGCGCTCCCCGCGTTCTGGGTCGGCCTGCTTTACGACCAGGGCGCGCTCGATGCCGCCTACGACCTGGTCAAGGACTGGAGCATCGCCGACCAGCAGAAACTTCGCGACGATGTGCCGCGCCTCGCGCTCGACGCTGCCTGCCCCGGCGGCGGATCGCTCCGCGACCTGTCACGGATCGTACTCGACATCGCCGACGCTGGGTTGAAAGCGCGAAACCGACAGAATGCGATCGGCGACACCGAACAGGGCTTCCTCGACCCACTTCGCGAAATCGTGTCGAGCGGCAAAGTCCCGGCGCAGCGTCTGCTCGACAAATATCAC
>JANMKS010000168.1:0-9806 GCA_031372155.1 Sphingomonas sp. | reverse complement strand
TGTCGGCAACGGCAATGCTTCCCGCTGCCTGAGCGTGAGCGGCAATCGGCGTGGCGATGGCGAGGGGGGCTGCGGCCAACAGGGCCGCCTTGAGAATCGTCTTCATCAGAATTGTGTTCCTACGTTGAATGTAAATGATTTGGTCTGATCGCCGTCCTCTTTCAGCAAGGCTTTGGCGAAGTCGATGCGGAACGGGCCAAACGGCGAGTTCCAGTTGACGCCCACACCCACGGCAACCCGCGGCTTGGGACTATTGCCGCGAAAAAATTCCTGGAAAGGGGCGATCGTGCTCTGCGTGAGCGGATCGCAGCCCGCCGTCGGCGCGAATGTCCGCACGCCGGTGGTGGCATTGCGACACAGTGAAACAATCTGACCTGCAGGATTCGTGAACGGGTTCGCCAGCGTCTGAAGATTCGGCGTCGTCACGTTGAACACGGCACCCGCGTCGACGAAGATCGAGGGACGCAATCCGAGCTCCTTGGCGCCCGAGCCAAGAGGAATCTCGATTTCGGCACGCGCTTGATAATAGGCACGCCCGCCGACGGCATCGTCGGTCACCTGATCCTTGGCAGTGATAAACTTGCCCGTCGTCAAGTCGTATTGCTGACGAAGAACGCGCGGGCCCACGCCCCGGATGTCGAAACCGCGCATCTGCGGCTCGCCCAGGAAGTAGCGATCGGTCAGGCGAATCTTGTCGACACCGGGAGCAGTCGTCCCGCCGAATGGAAGGATATAGCCACCCTCGGCACTCAGCGAGAAGATGAAATTACGCCCAAGATTCCAGTATTTTGCCGCATTGATCTTCGAGTTGAGATACTTCACGTCGCCGCCGAGACCCGCAAAGTCCTGGCTGAACACCATCCGCTGACCGCGAGTCGGGCGGATGTTATTGTTCAGGTTCGAATAGACCAGACTGTAGCCGAGCGACGACGTGGTCCGCTTGCCAAGTGCATCGCAAAGGTAGCGCCCCGCGACGAATGGGTCGCACGTGTCGAGCGAGCCATTGCCGTCGCTGTCGAAATAATAGGTATTCCGGTCGAGCGTAACGTCATCGAAGCTCAAGCCATAGCGCCCCGCAAGCGACCAGAATTCGGTCAGCGGCACACCGACGCGAAGCTGGAAGCCGGTCGTGACTTGCGAATAGGTCGTATTGCGGTCGCCGCCTTGCGTGAAATTGAACGAATTAAGGTCGCGCCGAAAAATATCGCCGCCAAGCGCGATGTTTTTGTCAAAGAGATATGGCTCGGTGAAGCCCAGTTCGACTGACTTCGAATAGGTCGAGTAGTTGACCGAGGCACGAAGCTCCTGCCCCTTGCCGCGGAAATTGCGCTGGCGGATCGACGCATTGACGATGAACCGCTCCAGGCTTGAAAAGCCTGCGGACAACTGCAATTCGCCGGTCGACTTTTCCTCGACATTGGCCTCGAGCACGACGCGATCGGGCGCCGATCCCTGCTTTTGCGTGACCTCGAACTTTTCCTGGAAAAAGCCGAGACTCTGGATGCGCTCCTGTGAACGTTTGACCGAAAAACTGTTGAAGGCGTCGCCTTCTGCCAGGCGGAACTCGCGGCGCACGACTTTGTCCTGCGTCAGCGTGTTGCCGTTGATGTCGATCCGCTCGACATAAACGCGCGGCGCATCGGCGACGCGGAAAGTGATGTTCATCGTCCGCGTCTCTTTGTCGCGGTTGAACTGAGGATCGACAGCAGCGAACGCATAGCCGAGCAGTCCCGCTGTCTGCGTCACGCTGTCGACCGTGTCCTCGACCTGCTTGGCATTATACCACTGCCCGGTCTTCATCGGCAGCAGCGACTTGATCGTGTCCGCCTTGAAGTCTCGCAAATCGCTCTCGACGTTCACCTCACCGAATTTGTAGCGCTCGCCTTCCTCGACCACGTACGTAACGATGAAGTCGCGCTTGTCGGGAGTCAGTTCGGCGACCGCCGACACGACTCGGAAATCGGCATAGCCACGCGTCAGGTAGAACTGGCGGAGTTTGCCCTGGTCATAAGCCAACCGGTCGGGATCGTAGCTGTCGTTGGACGAGAAGAAGCGGTAAAAGCGCGACCGCTTCGTGACCATCTCGCCACGCAACGCGCCGTCGCCGAAGACCTCGTTGCCGATGATGTTGATCTGGCGAACCTTCGATTTCGGTCCCTCGCTGATTTCATAGACCACATCGACGCGGTTCTGATCGAGCATGACCATCTTGGGCTCGACGGTGGCGGCAAAGCGCCCCTGCCGTCGGTAAAGTTCGATGATGCGGGCGATATCGGCGCGAACCTTCGACCGCGTGAAGATCGTACGCGGCGCGAGCTTCAGCTCCTTGCCGAGTTTGTCCTCCTTGATGCGCTTGTTGCCCTCGAACACGATCCGGTTGATAACCGGATTCTCCTTGACGATAATCGTCAGTGCGCCCTGATCGTCGCGTATCTGCACGTCTGCGAACAGTTCGGTCGCGAATAGATCCTGCAGCGCCTGATCGAGCGTTTCGCGCGTATAGGGCTCGCCTGCGCGCAGCTTGACATAAGACCGCACGGTTTCGCCCTCGATCCGTTGCGATCCGGTCACCGCGATCGACTTCACGATGCCGCCGTCAGTAAGCGGCGCAGGCACGGGCGGCGTGGGCGCAAGCAGGCCGGTCGCAGGCACCGCACGCGGAGTCTGAGCAGCGGCGATCGCCGGGAGGCCGCCGAGCACGGTTCCGATCAAGAGCGCCGACAAGTGCGAGCGGCCCGTATTGGTCTTCAATGTCACGCGGACCTTGCCCTTTGAATTAACTTGCATTGGCTGAGCGCCCTGCCCGATGCCGATCATCCGATCAACCCGGCGATGCCCCGCCAGAGCCCCAGCCCCGCCAGATCATTGACCGTCACGACCGCCATGAAGAGCAACAGCGCGACGAGTCCCGAACGATAGGCCCATTCTTGTGCCACGACCGGCACGGGCTTTCGCCGCACGCCTTCGATAGCGTAGAAGAGGAGATGCCCGCCATCCAACATCGGGATTGGCAGGAGATTGATGAACCCGAGATTTATCGAGATCATCGTCATGAAGAACAGGAACTCGACAGGGCCGAGCGTGGCTTGCTGCCCTGAAACCTGGGCGATCTTGATAGGACCGCCCATCTCCTTGATCGATCGCGTGCCCGACACGACCTGCCACAGCGTAGTCGCCATCGTCTGGACCGACTGCACGGTGAAGCCGAGCGCAGCACCGGGAAGCTCGATGATATCGCGCTTTACCAGTTCGCGCTTCGTCGCGCCGATACCGAGCAGGCCGCGGCGCATCTCATTGCCGAAGCGATCGCGCTGAATGTCTTCGCGCGGGACCACCGTCGCGGCAAAACGCCGGCCATCGCGCTCGATCCCCACGGTCAACTTCTCAAGCGGATGAATGGAAACGATCCGTGCAATGTCCTCGAAACTGGAAATCGTGTGGCCGTCGATCGTCTTGATGCGATCGCCGAGTGCGATGCCTGCCGCGTCGGCCGCCGAGCCGCGCTCAATCACCGCGACGACGGGCGGCGTCATCGGCTGTCCGTACGCACCAAAGAGCCCTATGAAGACGATGATTGCGAACAGGAAGTTGGTTGCCGGCCCCGCGAGCACGATCGCCGCCCGCTGCCACAACGGTTTGGCCTGAAACGTGCGATTACGCTCTTCGGGCGGCAGTTTCAGCCATTCCGGATCGGGCTGGCTGGACGCGCCCATATCGCCAGCAAAACGGACGTACCCGCCAAGCGGCAGCCACCCGATCTGCCACGCCGTGCCACGCTTGTCGGTCCACTTCAGGACGCCGCGGCCGAACCCGATCGAGAACGCTTCGGCATGCACGCCGCACCACCGTCCCGCCAAATAATGGCCCGCTTCGTGAATGAAGACGAGCGGCGAGATGGCGAGGACGAAGAACAGGATCGTCCAGAGGAAGTTTGGATTGTCGATCAAACCGTCAGCCCTTCGATAGCTTGGGCGGCGAATGCCCGTGCCTCTACGTCGATGGAAAGGACGTCGGCTATGCTGCTTGGCACCGCCGGGTCATAGCGGTCCATGACTGTCTTCACAACGTCGGCGATTGCAAGAAAGCCGATACGCCGGTCGAGAAACGCGGCGACGGCAACTTCGTTTGCCCCGTTGAGGACGGCGGGTCGGGAGCCGCCCGCCTCCAATGCGTCTCGCGCCAGCTTCAAAGCGGGAAATCGTTCGAGATCAGGTGCTTCGAAATCCAGACGGCCTATTGTTGCAAGGTCAAGCGGAACCGCTGTCGTCTCCATCCGCTCCGGCCAGGCGAGCGTCGAGGCAATCGGGATTCGCATGTCCGGCGCTCCGAGTTGTGCCAGCGTCGATCCGTCAACATAGTCCACCATCGAGTGCACGACAGACTGGGGATGAACGAGGATGTCGAGCCGCTTGCTTTCGATGTCGAACAGGTAATGCGCCTCGATCAGTTCGAGGCCCTTGTTCATCATCGTCGCGGAATCGACCGAGATTTTGGCGCCCATCGACCAATTGGGGTGCTTGACCGCCATCTCTGGAGTGACCGCCGCCATCTCATCGCGCGATGCGGTGCGGAACGGCCCCCCGCTAGCGGTGAGAACGATGCGCCGGACACTGCGCGAGGAATTACCCGCAAGGCATTGAAATATCGCATTATGCTCGGAGTCTACGGGAAGAAGGGTAGCACCCGACGCCGCAGCGGCGCGCGTCATCAGGGCACCTGCCGAAACCAGCGACTCCTTGTTGGCCAGCGCAACCGTCCTGCCACCCTCCAATGCGGCCATCGTCGACGACAGCCCTGCACATCCGACAATCGACGCCATCGTCCAGTCTGCCGACATGCGGGCGGCATCTACGATCGCCTCGGATCCACTCGCGACCTCGATTCCGGTCCCGTTCAGCGCGTCCTGCAATGGGCCGTGCAGGGCGCTGTCGCCGATCACCGCAAGTTTGGCATTCGTTGCAATCGCCGCTTTTGCGAGCCCGAAGACATCGCGCTGGGCAGTCAATGCCACAACGCTGAAAAGCTCGGGCGCGCTTCGTATCAGGTCGAGCGTCGATTGCCCGACCGACCCCGTCGCACCAAGAATCGAGACCGTGCGCCGCGTCACCGGCTCAATTCCAACCACGGAAGAAACACGATTGCCACAGGAAGCAGGCCATCAACCCTGTCGAATACGCCACCGTGTCCGGGGATGAGTGCACCGGAATCCTTGACGCCCGCGCGTCGTTTCATCCAGCTTTCAAAGAAATCCCCCGCCTGGGCGAGGAGCACGAGAGGAATGCCTGCCAGCGCGAGCCGAACCCAGGAGTCGTCTCCGTTCAGTCCAGCCACGGACCAGGACATCCCAATCATGACAAGGGCGACGAACGCACACCCGCCAACTAGCCCGGCCCAGGTTTTCGACGGACTGATCGAAGGCGCAATCTTCGGTCCACCGATCGCTCTGCCGAACACGAAGGCACCGATGTCGGTCGCCCACACAATCAGGAACAGCCACGCCGCGAGGAGCAGACCGTCTCCCGGAATTGCGCGTACCTGCCATAAACCCAGGCTTGCAAAACCGACGTACAGCACGCCGAAGCCCCGCCAAAGCGCCCGCGACACTGGACGGAGCTTCATCTTTGCGACCAGACGTTCGAATTCGATCAGCACAAGCGCACCACCGACGAGCAGTAGGGCGAGATACCACCACGAACCCAGCCAGAGGTCGCCAAGCAAGACCGCGGCGAGCAGGACGCCGCTTACGATCCGCTTGCCCAGTTCGCTCAAAGCCCGCCGAACCTCCGCTCGCGCGAGGCGAAGGCGGCAACTGCGTGTTCGAGTTCGGCGGCACCGAAATCTGGCCAAAGCGTGTCGACGAACAATAACTCCGCATAGGCGGCCTGCCACAGCATGAAGTTCGACAGCCGGTGTTCGCCCGAAGTGCGGATCAGGAGATCGAGAGCAGGCAGATCGGCTGTGTCGAGTGCGCCTTCGACCGCCGAAATGTCGATCGCCGCAATCGGCTTTTCGCGCAAGCGCTTGATCGCCCGCACGATCTCGTCCTGCGCGCCGTAATTCAGTGCGATGACAAGCGTCGACCCGGAATTGTCCGCAGTCCGCGCAATCGCGTCCTCGATCATCTTGACGAGGTCGGAAGCAAAGACCGTGTAGTCACCGATGACGCGCAACCGGACGTTTTCTGCGGCAAGTTCGTCGAGGTCACTTTTGATGAAGTGCCGCAAAAGCCCCATCAAGTCGCTGACCTCCTCGGCAGGCCGGCGCCAGTTCTCCGAAGAGAACGCGTACAACGTGAGGACGTCAATACCCATCGCACGCGCGGCTCGGCTCACCGTGCGAACCGCCTCGATGCCTTTGCGATGCCCCGCGATACGCGGAAGCATCCGCTTTTTGGCCCAGCGCCCGTTTCCGTCCATGATGATTGCGACGTGTCGCGGCACCGAAGCGTCCGATCCGGGCACCGTCAGTTCGCGGGCCGGAGCCGTGCTCACTTGCCGAGGATTTCCTTTTCCTTGGCGCTCGCCGTCGCATCGATCATGGCGATCGTGCTGTCGGTCAGCTTTTGCACGTCACCCTCGCGACGCTTGCGGTCGTCCTCGCTGATGTCACCCTTCTTTTCGTCGATTTTCAATGCGTCCATGCCGTCACGCCTCACGTTGCGCGCGGCTATCCGTGCTTTCTCGGCATATTGACCCGCCAGTTTTGCCAACTCCTTGCGCCGCTCCTCAGTCAGGTCGGGAATCGGAAGCCGGATATTGGGACCATCGACGATTGGGTTGAGGCCAAGACCCGCCGAGCGAATTGCCTTTTCGACGGGGCCCACATTCGATTTGTCCCATACCTGCACCGACAGCATGCGCGGCTCGGGCGAGGATACCGTCGCAACCTGATTCAGTGGCATGTGAGCGCCATATACTTCGACTGTCACCGGATCGAGCAAGTTTACTGACGCCCGACCGGTACGAAGCCCGCCCAGATCGCCCTTCAGCGATTCAATCGCACCGCTCATGCGGCGCTCCAGATCGGATTTGTCATAGGCTGGCATATCAGGCTTCCTCGTTGCCAACGACCGTTGCAACGCCCTCACCACCAAGAACGCGGGCAAGATTGCCCTGCTCGCGGATGTTGAAAACGACGATCGGGATGTGATTGTCGCGGCACAGCGCCACGGCGGACGCGTCCATCACTTTCAGATTATCTGCAAGGACGCGACTGTAACTAACGGTGTCGTAACGCTTTGCGGCCGGAACCTTCTTGGGATCGGCATCATAGACGCCGTCGACCGAAGTTCCCTTGAACAACGCATCGCACTTCATTTCCGCCGCTCGCAACGCCGCACCTGTATCGGTCGTGAAATATGGGCTGCCCACGCCTGCAGCGAAGATGACAATACGCCCCTTTTCAAGATGACGCTCGGCGCGTCTGCGGATGTAGGGTTCGCACACCGACGACATCGGGATCGCCGATTGCACGCGTGTGTCGACGCCGATCGCTTCAAGCGCATTCTGGACCGCCAGCGCATTCATGACCGTGGCGAGCATGCCCATATAGTCCGCAGTTGCGCGCTCGAAACCTTTCGCCGCAGCGGCCAGCCCACGAAAGATATTGCCGCCGCCGACCACGACGCACAGCTCGAACCCCATCGCCTTGGCGTTCGCGATTTCGCCCGCAACGCGCGCGGTTACTTCGGGATCGATGCTGAGTCCCTCCGGACCCATCAGCACTTCTCCCGACAGCTTCAACAGGATGCGTTTGTAGGCGGGGCGGCTCATCGCACGCGGTTGCTTTCGTTATGGGCAGGAGCGGCGCGCACCCTAGTCAGGACGCGCGCCGATGCCAAGCGCAAGGTCAGGCCGTCGGTTCCGGAGACTTGATTCCGGCCGTTGCCGCGACTTCGGCCGCGAAATCGCTCGTCGCCTTTTCAATGCCTTCGCCCAGCTGGAACCGGACATAGTCGGTCAAGGCAATCGAGCCGCCAGCATCCTTGGCAGCAGCCGCGACCACGTCGGCAATCCTGGTCTTGTTGTCCATCACGAACAGCTGCGACATCAGCGCGTTTTCCTTGCGGAACTTGGCAATCGCACCTGCGACCATTTTCTCGACGATGTCGGCCGGCTTGCCGCTTTCGGCAGCCTTTTCGGCCGCAATCGCGCGCTCGCGGTCGACCAGTGCCGCGTCCAAGCCTTCCTCGTGCAGCGCAGCCGGGCTTGCGGCTGCAATGTGCATGGCGAGCTGCTTGCCCAGTGCTTCGATCTTGTCCGTGTCGGCATCGCCCTCCAGCGCGACGAGGACGCCGATCTTGCCGAGGCCGGGTGCTGCGGCGTTATGGACATACGACACGACCGCACCCTGGTTGACCGAAACGGTGGCGACACGGCGCAACGACTGGTTTTCGCCGATGGTGGCGATGTTCGCCGTGAGCACATCCTGCACTGTCCCGCCCTGGGGCATGGTCGCAGAAGCAAGCGCTTCGATGCTGCCATCGTGAGTCAGCGCCAGTTCCGTCGTCGCGCGTACGAAGTCCTGGAATTGGTCGTTCTTGGCGACGAAATCGGTCTCGCTGTTGATCTCGACCGCGGCACCCTTGTTGCCCCGGACGGCGACACCGACGAGTCCCTCAGAAGCGGCCCGGCCAGCTTTCTTGGCCGCCGTTGCCAGCCCCTTGGTGCGCAGCCAGTCGACGGCTGCCTCCTTCTCGCCGCCGGTTTCGTTCAGCGCCTTCTTGCAATCCATCATGCCAGCGCCGGAAACTTCGCGAAGCTCCTTGACCATAGCGGCGGTAATGTCGGCCATGTGCCTTTTCCTTCGATTGAATGCGAAACGGGGCGGGCTCGATTAACGTGCCCTGCCCCGCCGCTGTTACTGTAGAGTGACGAGTCAGGCGGTCGCGGTGACTTCTGCCGGGGCGTCGGCAGCAGGCGCCGCTTCGGGCTCGGCTTCGGTCAATGCGGTCTCCACGGGCGGCTCCGCCATGGCACCGATGTCGACCCCCCGTGCCGAGGCACCCGATTGTCCACCACGTGTTGCCGCCGTGCCAATGGCTTCGCAATACAGGCGGATGGCACGGCTCGCATCGTCATTGGCGGGGATCGGGAAAGCGATGCCTTCGGGCGAGACGTTCGAATCGAGGATTGCGACGACCGGGATACCGAGCGTGTTGGCTTCCTTGATCGCGAGTTCTTCCTTGTTCGCGTCGATCACGAACATGACGTCGGGAATGCCGCCCATGTCGCGAATGCCGCCGAGCGAAAGCTCGAACTTGTCCTTTTCGCGGGTCAACTGGAGGACTTCCTTCTTGGTCAGGCCCGTCGTATCGCCCGACAGCTGCTCCTCGAGTGCCTTGAAGCGCTTGATCGACCCGGAGATTGTCTTCCAATTGGTGAGCATGCCCCCCAGCCAGCGGTGATTGACAAAATGCTGACCCGACATCCGCGCCGCCTCGGCAATCGGATCCTGCGCCTGGCGCTTGGTGCCGACGAACAGCACCTTGCCACCCGCCGCGACTGTCGACGACACGAAGTCGAGCGCGCGCGCCATTAACGGCACGGTTTGCGAGAGATCGAGGATGTGAACGCCGTTGCGATCGCCGAAGATGTACGGTTTCATCTTCGGGTTCCAGCGATGCGTCTGATGCCCGAAGTGCGCGCCAGCATCCAACAGCTGGTGCATCGTGACGACAGGTGCCGCCATAAGCTTAGTCTCCTTACCCGGTTGAACCTCTGGGAAGCGATGACCCTGCCTTGCGACCGGGCACCGGTATGGTGCTTCCCATGTGGAATGGATGCGCCCCTTAACTTTCGCTTGCG
>JANMKS010000153.1:0-5150 GCA_031372155.1 Sphingomonas sp. | reverse complement strand
TCGCGCGCGTCGCGCATGTTGCGTTCCTGGCAGCGCGTGGCCGTTCGAAGCGCGTGACGTCGGTCGACAAGGCCAACGTGCTCGATACGATGCAGTTGTGGCGCGAAGTGGTGACCGAAGTCGCGTGCGATTATCCCGACGTGACGCTCGACCACCTCTATGTCGACAACGCGGCCATGCAACTCGTCAGGTGCCCGAAGCAATTCGACGTCATTGTGACCGGAAACATGTTCGGCGACATCCTGTCCGATCAGGCATCGATGCTGACCGGATCGATCGGCATGCTGCCGAGCGCATCGCTGAATGCGGAAGGATTTGGTCTTTACGAGCCGATTCATGGCTCGGCACCCGATATTGCGGGACAGGACGTCGCAAATCCCCTTGCGACGATTTTGTCGGCGGCAATGATGCTGCGCTTCAGTCTGGACAATGCAAAGGCCGCCGATCGGGTGGAGGGCGCAGTGCAAGCGGTTCTCGAAGCCGGATGCCGGACGCGCGACCTTGGCGGCGCAATGGGTACACGCGCAATGGGTGACGCGGTTCTTGCCGCCCTCTGACCTGCTCGACCGGTCGATCCGGCGCGGTGTCCACGACCCACGCCTGATGGACGCCGCGCTTGCGCTTCATGACAACCGCCTGGCGGACGCCGAGCCGCTGTTGCGCGCGCACCTGAAAGCGGATCCGTTCGACGTCACCGCGATCCGGATGCTGGCCGAGCTCGCAGGCCGGATCGGACGCTATAAGGATGCCGAGACGCTGTTGCGCCGTGCGCTCGAGCTCGCACCCGAATTTGGGGCGGCACGCGCCAATCTTGCGACCTGCCTTTATCGACAGAACAGGCCGGCCGAGGCGATTGCAGAGCTCGACCGGGTCCTTGTCGATGATCCCGAAAACATCGGCCACGCCAATCTCAAAGCCGCCGCGCTCGGCCGCATCGGCGGCTTCGACGAAGCGATCACGCTTTACGAACAAGTCCTGGCGGACGCTCCCAACCAGCCGAAAGTGTGGATGTCTTACGGCCATGTGCTGAAGACGGTCGGTCGCCTCGACGACGGGATCGGTGCCTATCGCCGTGCGCTGTCGATTGCGCCGGGGCTCGGCGAAGTCTGGTGGAGTCTGGCCAATCTGAAGACGGTCCGCTTCGACGATGTCGACATCGCGGCCATGCAGTCGGCGCTCGTCGGCGAGATCGGGGACGAAGACCGCTTCCACCTCGACTTCGCACTTGGCAAGGCGTTCGAGGATGCACGGGAATATGCGCGCTCGTTCGAGCATTACGACCGCGGCAACGCACTACGCCGCACGAAGATCGAATATGATGCCGACGAGACCAAGAAATCGATCGATGACCGCATCGCACTTTTGACGGCCGACTTTTTTGCCGCGCGGGCAGGGCAGGGGTACGACGCCCCCGACCCGATTTTCGTACTTGGGATGCCGCGCGCGGGCTCCACGCTGGTCGAGCAGATCCTGTCGAGCCATTCGCTTGTCGAAGGCACGTCGGAGCTTGCCGACATTCCGCTCCTGTCGCGCCCGTTCAGCGAACCCGCGACCCTCGCCGCGATGTCGCCGGACCAGATGCGTGATCTCGGCCAGGCCTATCTCGAACGGACCCGCATTCAGCGCAAGAGCGATCGGCCGTTCTTTATCGACAAGCTGCCCAACAACTGGGTGCATGCCGGATTCATCCATCTCATCTTGCCGAATGCGAAAGTCATCGACGCCCGTCGGCACCCGCTTTCCTGCTGCTGGTCAAACTTCAAGCAGCATTTCGCCAAGGGACAGGGGTTCAGCTATTCGCTCGACGACATGGGACGGTATTATTCGGATTACGTCCGCATGATGGCGCATTTCGACGGGGTGCTTCCGGGTCGCATTCACCGCGTGACGTATGAGCGCATGGTCGACGATACCGAGGCCGAGGTCCGCGCGCTGCTTGCCCATTGCGGTCTTCAGTTCGAAAGATCCTGCCTCGACTTTCACAAGACCGAACGGGCGGTCCGCACGCCGTCGTCGGAACAGGTGCGCCAGCCGATCTTCCGCTCGGGTACTGAGGCCTGGCAACCGTTCGAACCGTGGCTCGGGCCGTTGAAAGTCGCGCTCCGTAACGCCCTGGTCACGTAGGTTGCCATCGCTGCATAGTGGCAAATCGGCCACCCTGCCTCGCAATCGCTGCGGTGCGGCACTTTCCGGTTGACCCCCGCGCAGAGCCGTAACAGTCTCGCAACCAATTAATCGGGGGACTATCAATGACTGCGCGCCGCACGCTCATCGCAACGCTTTTGACGACGACGATGCTCGGTGCATCCCCGGTTCTCGCGCAGACTCCCGCCGAGGAGGCTGCAGCCAACCCGAACGACGAGATCATCGTCACGGCGCAAAAGCGCGAGGAAAGCCTCCAGAACGTTCCGATCAGCATTCAGGCGCTCGGCACTCGCAAGCTCGATCAACTTAACGTTACCAATTTCAACCAGTTTTCGCAGTTGCTCCCGAGCGTGAGTTTTGAATCCTCGCAACCCGGCTCAAGCAACATATACATGCGCGGCGTCGCATCGGGCGGTGACGGCAACCATTCGGGGCCGCTGCCTTCGGTCGGCTTGTACCTCGACGAGCAGCCAATCACGACCATTGGCGGCACGCCCGACATCCATATTTACGACATCGCGCGCATCGAAAGTTTGGCGGGGCCGCAGGGCACGCTGTACGGTGCGTCGTCGCAGGCCGGTACGATCAGGATCATCACGAACAAGCCATCGACTTCGGCGGTTGAAGGACGCGTCGATGGGGAGATAAATACAGTCGCAAAGGGCGGCACGGGTGGTCGGCTGGAAGGTATGATCAACCTGCCGCTGAGCGCCAACGCCGCGTTCCGTGCGGTCGGGTGGTACCAGCGGAACTCCGGGTATATCGATAACGTCCCCGGGACGCGCGCCTTCCGCAATGCCGGTGCCACGGGGAGTACGCCCGCAGATTTTGCAGGCGGTATCGTCGTCAACAATTCCGCTTTTGTGAAAAAGGACTTCAACACGTCGGAAGTTTATGGTGGGCGCGCCGCGTTGAAGGTCGATCTCGATGACACCTGGACGGTCACGCCAACCGTGTATTATCAGGAACAGCACAACAAGGGTGTCTTTGGTTTCGAACCCAGTGTTGGCGACTTGCAGGTTCAGCGCTTCTACCCTGACTATTCGGACGATCGGTTCGTCCAAGCGGCGCTCACGATCGAGGGCAAGATCGGTAGCTGGGACGCGACCTATGCGGGGGCGTACGCCGACCGCAAGATCAGCTCCGCAGGTGATTATACCGACTACGCCGAAGCCTATGACGAACTCTATGCCAGTGCAGGCGGTATTGCCGGCTACTTTGCGTTCCAGAACGCAGCCGGAGCGACGATCGACCCCCGGCAGTACACATTGAGCACCCCGAAATATCGCAAGCTCAGTCAGGAATTTCGCGTCGCCTCTCCGCAGGACGAGCGTTTTCGTGTCGTCGCCGGGTTGTTTTATCAGCGCCAGGCGAACGATATCGACGAGCGTTATGTCGTGCCAAATCTGGCGGGCAATCGCTCGGTCAATGGCTTGCCGGGCATATTATGGCTGACCAAGCAGAAGCGGGTGGACAAGGACTACGCGGTTTTTGGTGAAGCCAGTTTCGACATCTTGCCGAACCTCACTCTCACGGCGGGCGGGCGCGGGTTCATCTACGATAACTCGCTCATTGGGTTCAATGGCTTCGGACAGCCCAGCGCGGTGGGCGGCCCGGGTGTCGGTCGTTGCTTCCGCGACGCGGCGGGCGTGCTGTTGCCCGGGGTCATTGCGCCCGGACCTTGTGTCAATCTTGGTGATCAGCTCCTCAACGCGGACGGTACCCCGTCCACGACGGTCGTTCCGAAGAAGGCAAGCGGGCAAGGCTTTACGCACAAGCTCAACCTCACTTGGAAGCCTTCGCGCGACCTGCTCTTCTATGGCACGTGGTCTCGCGGTTTTCGACCGGGTGGTATCAATCGGAGGACCGGACTCGATCCTTATGGTGCCGATTATCTCGTCAATTACGAGCTGGGATGGAAGACCACGTTCCTCGACGGCGCGCTTCGCATCAACGGCGCGATATATCAGCAGGAATGGCAGAAGTTCCAGTTCGCGTTCCTCGGGCAATTCAGCTTCACGCAGATTCAAAACGGTCCGGACGCGCGCATTCGGGGCATCGAGGCTGACATCAATTTGGTGCCGATGAAGGGACTGACGTTTACGGCGTCAGGTGCCTACACCGACGCCAAGACGAAAACGAACTTGTGCAAGGCGTCCGACACGAGTCCCGACTGCACATCACCGGGTAACTCCATCGTGACCCCGGTAGGAACGCGCCTGCCGATTACCCCTCGCTTCAAGGCGAACGGGACTGCACGGTACCAGTTCGCAATCGGGAGCGAAGCGAGCGCGCACCTGCAGGCGTTGGTGGTTCACGCCAGTTCGGCGTCGAGCGACATTCGTCCGTCGGATGCTGCGCTCGTCGGGCGGCTCAAGGAGTACACCTACGCCGATTTCGCCGCAGGCGTCGACTGGACACGCTTTTCGGCAGAACTCTTCGTCGCCAATGCGTTCAACGAACGCGCACAGATTTCGCGCGGCGTCGCGTGCAGCGTCTGCACGCGGGTCTATGTCAACGTCGTCACGCCGCGAACGATCGGATTGAGGCTCGGCGCGAAGTTCTGATGTGACGGGCGGGGGCGAAATATCTCCCGCTCTCGCCGGGTCCGCTCGCCCGTTCGGCGTGTGGACCGCCGCCGCGCTCGTCGTGGGCGGGATGATCGGTGCGGGGATATTCGTTCTTCCCGCACAACTCGCGCCTTACGGCTGGACCGGAACGGCTGCTTGGGGTGTGGGCATCCCCGGCGCATTGTTACTGGCCTATGTCGTCGCGAAGCTCGCAGCTGCCTACCCCGATGCTACCGGTGCCATCGCGGTTGTCGGCAAGGCGCTGGGGCCAATGCCGGGGCTTCTTGTCGGGTGGAGCTACTGGGTCGGCATTTGCTCGTTCAACGCCATCCTGTCGCTTACCGCCGTTCGCTATGGTGCGGCGTTCGTTCCAGCACTGACTGCATCGCCGCTCTCGACCTCGGTTGCCGCCACGGCATTGATGTGGACGCTGAC
>JANMKS010000132.1:0-2344 GCA_031372155.1 Sphingomonas sp. | reverse complement strand
CCCGCTCTCCGGTTGCGCCGTACCCGTTCCTCTGCGTGGAGTCGCGCGCTCGTTGCCGAAACGCATCTTGCGCCCCAGCATTTGATCTGGCCCTTGTTCGTCACGGCCGGGAGCGCGACCGAGGAGCCGATCGGCAGTCTGCCCGGCGTATCGCGCTGGTCGGTCGATCTGCTCGTGGGACAAGTGCAGAGTGCGCGCGAACTGGGCATCGGTTGCGTCGCGCTTTTCCCCAATACGCCCCGCGATTTGCGGACCGATCGCGGCGAGGAGGCGCTCAATCCCGACAACCTCATGTGCCGCGCCATCCGCGCGATCAAGGACGCCGTGCCTGGCATCGGCATACTCACTGACGTCGCGCTCGACCCTTACACCGCGCACGGCCACGACGGGGTGGTCGACGCAGCGGGTTATGTCCTGAACGACGCCACGTCGGAAATGCTTGTGGGCCAGGCTCTCAATCAGGCGGCGGCGGGTGCCGACATCATCGCGCCGTCCGATATGATGGACGGTCGCGTCGGCGCGATCCGCGATGCGCTGGAGGAAAGCGGCCACCACAATGTCCAGATAATGGCCTATGCGGCCAAATACGCCAGTGCCTTCTATGGCCCGTTCCGCGATGCCGTGGGGTCGAGCGGCCTGCTGAAGGGCGACAAGAAGACATATCAGATGGATCCTGCGAATGCCGAGGAGGCGCTGCGCGAAGTCGCGCTCGACATCGAGGAAGGTGCCGACAGCGTGATGGTGAAGCCTGGCCTGCCGTACCTCGACATCGTTCGGCGGGTGAAGGAGCGCTTCGAAGTGCCAGTGTTCGCCTACCAGGTGTCGGGCGAGTACGCGATGATCGAGGCGGCGGCGGCGGCGGGGGCAGGAGATCGTGATGCCCTCGTGCTGGAGACGCTGATGGCGTTCCGGCGGGCGGGGTGCTCGGGCGTGCTGACGTATCACGCGGTGCATGCGGCGCGCTTGCTGAATGGATGACTTTCGCATCGAGACGGATCGTCTCGTGCTCCGTGAATGGCGCGAGGACGACGTCGATCCGTTCGAAGCGATGTTTCTCGATCCCGAAGTCATGGCGCATTTGGGACCGACGCTTGACCCCACGGAAAGCCGATCAGAAGTCGCGGACGTCGTTGTCAGGTTGCGGGCGATACAGGCCGCGCACGGCTGCTGCTTCTGGGCGCTGGAGCGGCGCGACACGGGCGAGATGATCGGGTTCTGCGGGGTCGAGCCGGGCCCCGCGGGAACGCCGATTGAAAACAAGCTCGAGATCGGGTGGCGCTTGGCGAGGTCGGCGTGGGGCCAGGGTTTTGCACAGGAAGCCGCGCGGGCATCCCTCGAATGGGTGTGGCAGAACCGCGATGACCATGCCGTATGGGCCATCACGACGCCCGCCAACGTCCGCAGTTGGCGTCTGATGGAGCGCATCGGGATGACGCGAATGGATGACCTCGATTTCGATCATCCCGGAGTCCCTGACGCGAGCCCGCTAAAGGGTCACATCACCTATCGGTTGCACCGGCGTTAACCATGCAACAAGGCTTTGGCGCTTAGGCCGTTTTGACCTCGGGGGAGCGCGTGTGAAGGATATGGCGGGAACGCGGGCACTGCGCCTGCGATATGTGCTGACGATCTGCACCGGCTCGTTCCTGCTGTTCCTGGTCCAGCCGATGATCGCGCGCATGGCGCTTCCGCGGCTGGGAGGGGCACCTGCAGTCTGGAACTCGGCGATGCTCGTCTATCAGGCATTGCTGCTCGGCGGCTATGCCTATGCACATTGGCTCGGCCGCTTCACGCCCCGGCGACAGGCTGCACTCCACATTGCACTGTTCGCAATCGCCGCGCTCATGCTTCCCATCGGGCTTGTCTCAAGCAACCCGAGTGCGACCGCCAACCCGTTCTTGTGGGTGCCGTGGCTTTTTGTCACTTCCATCGGCCCGTTGTTTTTCGTGGTCTCCGCTCAGGCCCCACTTATGCAACGATGGTTCGCACAGTCCGGGGGCGGGGATCCCTACGCGCTTTATGCGGCCTCGAACCTCGGCAGCTTCGCGGGCCTTATCGCCTATCCGCTGCTCGTCGAACCGCTGTTGCCACTCGCGGGACAGAGTTGGCTTTGGAGCGCCGGCTATGTCCTCGTGCTGGCGCTCGTCGTGGTGTGCGCGACGACATTGCCGAAACAATCGGCGCACGAAGCGCAGCGACCCGTTGGACCCGCTCCCACGGCGCGCGAGGTCGCGACGTGGATCGCCCTGGCGGCAATCCCGTCGGGTTTGATGCTGTCGACGAGCACGCACCTGACAACCGATATCGTCGCGATGCCGTTGCTATGGGTTGTTCCGCTCGGGCT
>JANMKS010000099.1:0-2148 GCA_031372155.1 Sphingomonas sp. | reverse complement strand
TCGATCTCGCGACGCTGACGGGCGCGGCACGTGTGGCCCTCGGTCCCGACCTCCCCGCCGCCTTCGCGAACGATGACGCGCTGGCCGTATCGGTTCTGAAGGCGGGCATGGATCATCACGACCCCTTGTGGCGCATGCCGCTCCACGCGGGATACGATGACATGCTGAAGTCCGACATTGCCGACCTCAACAACGCGCCCGACGGCGGTTTCGCGGGCGCGGTCACTGCGGCCCTGTTCCTGCAGAAATTCGTGCCGGACGGGACGCCCTGGCTGCACCTCGACACCTTTGCATGGCGACCGGCGGCCAAACCCGGCCGACCAAAGGGCGGCGAGGCGCTCGGCCTGCGCGCGGTCTGGGCCATGCTGCGGACGCAATTCATTTAGGATACGCAACCAGTCGCGAAGCAGTGCGTTGGCAGTGCATTCGTGAAGGACATCCGCGTGCGTGACTCGACTCTGGGCAAATGGATGCAGACGCTCATCGATTATGTGCGTTCGGGGCATCCCGACCTGACCAATCGTCAGATGGCGCTGCTCATGCTCGTATATCTTACGCCCGGCCCGCATACCGTGCGCGGCATCGCGAAGGGACTGGGTGTCTCGAAACCGGTCGTCACGCGCGCCTTGAACAGGCTGGGCACCCTCGGCTATCTCCGCCGCCAGCGCGACGACGCCGACCGGCGCAACATTTTCGTGGCGCCGACCGACCAGGGGGCAGAGTTTCTTGACGAATTCGGGCGTCTCATCGCCGACAAGCCCCGCAGCATCGCCGCGTAGGCGCTTCGTTCTGACGGGCCATTCCGCGCCGATAAATCCGGCTGTCGATGTCGTGCGCGACGATCTTGCCGACGTAGAGCTGGCGGACCGCGTGTTCGCACCGCATTATGCGCGCGGCCTCCGGTACGCTGTATCGGTACCGGCAATTGTGCATTTGAAAGCCAGCGAAGAGGCAGCGGGAGTGACGGACATAGCGGCAGGGGACGTCATCGAGGTGTTTGACTTCAACGGCGGCTGGGCATGGGTACGGACGCCCGGCGGCGTCGGATACGTGCGCGCCGAAGCGGTGATGGCGCTATGATCCGGGTCTTCATCGACGGAGCGGCTGGGACCACCGGGCTTGAGATCGAGGCGCGGCTGTCGGACCGCGGCGAATTCGACCTCGTCACGCTCGACGCTGCGCAACGCAAGGATACCGCGGCACGGCGCGACGCGCTCAACGCTGCGGACATCGCCATCTTGTGCCTGCCCGACGACGTCGCCCGCGAGGCCGCTCAGCTCATCGACAACCCGCACACCCGCGTTATCGACGCATCGACCGCGCACCGGACCGCAAAAGGGTGGACCTATGGCTTTCCAGAGCTGGGCCATGATGTCGCGGGTGCAATGCGCGTGTCGAACCCCGGCTGCTACGCGACCGGCTTCACCGCACTCGTCGCGCCGCTTGTGAAGGCACGCCGCATCGGGCCGGGCGCTCCGCTCAGCTGCTATGCCGTGTCTGGCTATTCAGGCGGCGGCAAGGCGATGATTGCGGAATTCGAGGGGCCCAATCCGCCCGCATGGCGTACTTACGCACTTACGCTCGCACACAAGCATGTGCCGGAGATGCAGGAACACGCTAATCTCAAAAATCCCCCCCTTTTCGCGCCGTCGGTTGCCAACACCTATCGCGGGATGATCGTCGACGTGCCGCTGTTCGGCATACCCGCGGCGGGAATCCGCGACACGCTGAGCGATGCCTACGCAGGGTCGAAAGTGGTCGGCCTGAAGGATTTCGAAGAGGGCGCGCTGACGATCGAACACGCTGCGGGCAGCGACCGGCTCGACCTGTTCGTCTTCACCAACGGCACCCAGACGCGCCTGGTGGCCGCACTCGACAACCTGGGCAAGGGCGCAAGTGGCGCGGCGGTGCAGAGCCTGAACCTGATGGCAGGCCTGCCGGAAACGACAGGCCTGCGCCTCTGATCAATTTTTCGGATTCGCCTTCAGCCACTCGACGATATTCTCTGGCGTCGACTGCTCGTACGGGTCGGCATCGGTTCCCGCATCGTTGATGCCGGGCTCTTCGAACCAGGCCGCAATCTTGCCATCGTCGATGACGGTCGCATAACGCCACGACCTTTGCCCGAAGCCGAGATGGCGCTTGTCG
>JANMKS010000065.1:0-5373 GCA_031372155.1 Sphingomonas sp. | reverse complement strand
ATAACGAACCGGCGCGGGCGGCCATCGGGCAGCGCCTTCCCCTCGTAATACAGGTTGCCGAGCGCGTCCTTGCCGAGTTCCTTTGCACCGCGCAGTCCGATCGACGTGCCGATCGTGGCACCGTCCCACCAGGTAAATATCTTGCCCAGAATGCTCATACACCGGCGATTAGGCGCGCGCGGCGGAACGCGCAATTGCTAACCCGGCCAACTGACCTTGTCGTCGTCCGCTATACCCAATTCGGCGGCGCGTCCGCCCTTCAACTCGAGCACTGCGGCGACTGGCTCCCCCGACGGTATCTGGGCGAGCGAATAAGGCTCCGTCTCGGCCGCGATACGGGCGATCGTCCCGTCGGCGCGAACGAAGACGATATCGAGCGGAATGAGCGTGTTTTTCATCCAGAAGCTCGCCATGCGCGGCGGGTTCATGGGAAATATCATTCCGCGGTCGGGCGCGAGGTGGTCGCGGAACATCAGTCCGCGCGCCTGTTGTTCCTCGGTTCGCGCCACTTCGACCTGAAAGCGGTGATTCGTCCGCCCGGACGTAATGTTCAACGGGACCGTTCGCGCCGACACGTTGACGTCGGCTGCAGTCCCCGGTCGACACGCCGATACCGCGGCCAACGTCAGCGCCACGGGGACCAGATATCGCGGAAGTCTCAAGCGGGAACGACCTCTACCACCAACGGCCCTTTTTCCCCCGCCGCCACACGAACTTGCAAAACCTGATTGTTCTCAAGTTCGAGAATGCCGGACCGGCGCAATGTTTCCATGTGCAGGAAAATATCCTCGCTGCCGCCGTCTCGCACGACAAAGCCATAGCCCTTCAGCCGATTGAACCATTTCACGTGGACCGCTTCGGCTGGCCCCGCCTGGTCGAGCAATGCCAGCGGATCGCCGCGCGCATTCCTGTGACGCGGCAGATCTTCCGGATCGGGGCCGGTCGAGGTCGTCAGATCGATTTCGGAAACCACTGTGGCCTGCAAGCCACGAGCACCGCGGACTGCCTCGCACGACAGCGTTGCGCCCTCGGGGAGCGCCCGTCGACCGTGGTCGCGCAAAAGCGAGAAATGGATGAGGACATCACCTTGGTCGGTTTCGATGAAACCGAAGCCGCGCGTGGCGTCGAACCATTTGACCCGCCCCCGATGCGGCGCGACCGTAGGCGCGCCGGGTTCAGACTCTGTTTCGTACTGTTCCGGCATAGCGACCTGCGCCAAGCCGTCCTTAAGCGACTTCATGCAACCAACCCCCGACCCGACTATATCACCGAGTCGGCGCAGGACGTAACACAATGTTGCATCACCACAGCGCTAATCTTCCCGAATCGGGAAGTCGTCGGGGGCGGCATCTACAAAGCGCCTCGCCAGGGTGAACGAGTGCCCCGCTCGAAGCATTGCCGCAAATTGTCGTTCTCGCACGGCGCGGTCCGCTTCTTTGGGTGCAAAGGCCCCTATGCGCTTGCGGCGGGCGAAGTTCTCGGCTGCCGCAAACGCTTCGGCTTCGTCGGGCATCAGGCTCATGACAAGCTCGCGGTCGATCCCCGCCTCGTGCAGTGCGGAGCCGATGCGTCGGGCGCCGTAGCCCCGACGCGACAAGACATCGACACGGGCACCTGCAAAAGCCGCGTCGTCGATATAACCGAGATCGACGCAACGAGCAGCGACTGCGTCGACATCGGGCGCATCGTCCCCTTCCCATCCGCGTTCGCGAACCTTGCGTTGCAGATATTTGGTCAGCTTTGCCTGGGTGGTCGCGTACCGTCCGACGTAATGCAAAGCGAGGCGAGAAATCGCATCCTTATCGAGTGGTTTGCGTAGCTTGGTATGACGCTTCTGTTGCATGCGCCACGTTTGTGCCACAGTCAGGCGGGATTTAGCACCTACTATCGTCCGTCAGAGGCGGACAGTTCAGGGTGCTTTTCGGGGCCAGAATTTGCAGCAAGCTATTGATTCCGTGAAAGTAATGCCAGCACCCACCGACACATCGAGTGGCCACGTGCGTCGCTTTTCCGATTTTGCCACGCTGGGCGACGCGCTCGACTATGCGGCAATCGGCGCGTGCGGGCTCAATTTTCACGACCCGCGCGGCACGCTGGTTCGCGCTTATACTTACGCCGAAATGCGCCACGACGCGCTTGAAATGGCGGCGCGGCTGATCGCATGGGGACTGAAGCCGGGTGACCGGGTCGCGCTGATCGCAGAAACCGGACCTGAGTTTGCCGCGCTCTTTTTCGGTTGCGTCTACGCCGGGACCTGGCCGGTGCCGCTTCCGCTGCCAACATCGTTTGGTGGGCGCGAATCCTATGTCGAGCAGCTTGGTGTCCAGATGAAGAGCGCCGATCCCGCGTTGCTCCTCTATCCGCCCGAATTGGGTACTATGGCGAGCGATGCCGCGCGTGCCGCAGGAAGCAAATCGCTCGATTGGCAAAGTTTCGCCGACTTGCCGGTTTCGAACGGCCCGCTCCCAAAATCGCTTCCCGACGACATCGCCTATCTTCAGTATTCGAGTGGTTCGACACGCTTTCCGCACGGTGTCGCGATCACGCACCGCGCACTTCTCAACAATCTTTCGGCGCACGCGCACGGCATGGAATTACAGCCCGATGATCGCTGCGTCTCGTGGTTGCCTTGGTATCATGACATGGGATTGGTCGGCTGCCTCCTGTCGCCGGTCGCCAATCAGGTGTCGACCGATTACCTTAAGACCGAGGATTTCGCACGCCGGCCGCTCGCCTGGCTCGACCTGATCAGCCGCAATCCCGGAACAACGCTCAGCTACTCGCCGACCTTTGGCTACGACATCTGCGCGCGACGCATTTCCAGCCAGTCACATCCCGCCGACCGTTTCGACCTGTCGCGCTGGCGGGTGGCGGGCAACGGCGCGGACATGATCCGGCCCGACGTCATGCAATCGTTTGTCGATGCGTTCGGTGCAGCCGGGTTCAAGGCTTCGGCGTTCCTGCCGAGCTATGGCCTTGCCGAGGCGACGCTCGCGGTCTCTATCATGCCGCCGGGCGAAGGCATTGTCGTCGAACTGGTTGAGGAAAACGAATTGTCCGGGGGAGCCGCGCAACCTGGCCGTCCCCAGCGGTATCGGGCTATCGTCAACTGTGGAAAGCCGGTTCGCGACATGGCTGTGGAAATCAGGGCCGACGACGGGGACCTGCTTGCCGAGCGTGCAATCGGCAAGGTCTGGGCATCCGGCCCCTCGATCATGGCAGGATATTTCCGGGACGATCTGGCGACGGCGGCGTGCATGCGCGACGGCTGGCTGGACACCGGGGACATGGGCTATCTCAGCGACGGCTACATCTACATCGTCGGTCGCGCCAAGGACATGATCATCATCAACGGCAAGAATCACTGGCCGCAGGACATCGAATGGGCGGTCGAACAACTGCCGGGGTTCAAGGCGGGCGATATCGCTGCGTTCTCGGTCACGACTGCCGGGGGCGAGGAAACGCCCGCCGTGCTGGTGCAGTGCCGCACCACCGACGATGCCGAGCGCAGCCGGTTGCGGGAGATAATCCGTGACAAGGTGCGGTCGATCACGGGCATTAATTGCGTGGTCGAGCTCGTCCCGCCACGGACGCTGCCGCGGACAAGCTCGGGAAAGCTGAGCCGTGCCAAAGCACGCAACCAGTATCTTTCGGGCGAAATCCAGCCCTACGACCTTGCGGCATAAGCAAATAATAAATAGCGTTTCGATTACGGAACGCTAACCAATCGGCGCTACCGACAGCGCGTGACTAAAGCTTCGCCGCAATCCCCCGCTCCTTCGGGCATTCCCGACTGGCGCACCGTGCTCGGGCTGATCGAACCTGTGGAGGCCGATTGGGGCCGGGTTCGCGCCGCGCAGATCAACGTGATCCAGCGGCTTGCGCCGCTTCGCCTGCTCATCAATTACCTTGCGATTGGCGGCGTTGCCTTCGTGCTTTCCCCGCGCGTCCCTTTGACGCACCTCATCGGCTGGGCAATTCTGCTGGGCGGCGGCTCTGCACTTTCCGCCTATCACAAGCTGCGCAACCGGTCGTGGATGTACCAGACCGCGACCTTGACCGAACTTCACCGTGAGACATTGTGGTCGACAGTTGTCGGCATCGGCTGGGGCGCCGCGCCTTTGCTCTTCGCCCCATACTGCGCGCCGTCTCAGCTGATGCTCATCTGGGGAGCGTCGACGGCGATGATGGCCGCCGCGGCGTTCAGCCTTTCAGCGGTACCGCTGGCGACATCCTTTTATTTGCTGGTCGTCGGTGCGAGCCTGTCGCTCAGCATGTGGCTTATCGGCTTACCGCTGGTCGCGGGTGTCGGCGCGGTCTTTACCGTCGGCATGACCGGCGCGTGCCTGTTCGCCGGCCGAACCTTCGTCATTCACGAATCGGCGGGCCTCGCGCTTGCGGAGAAAAACGAGGTCGTGAGCCTGCTGCTGCGCGAATTCGACGATTCGGGCGGCGACTGGATGTGGCAGACCGACGCTTCGAAGTGCCTGACTCACGTCAGTTCGCGGTTTGCCTTTGCGCTCGGCACCGACATCGCGACCTTGGAAACCAAGCCTTTGCTCCAGATCCTGGCGGGCGACGCGTGGGAAGCCGGCAACTTCTCGGCCGGGCTGCGCGAACTGGCTGAGCGCCTCAAAAGGCGTGAGAGTTTCTCCGACCTTGTCCTCCCCGTCACGATCGGGACTGACGTGCACTGGTGGGAGTTGTCGGCCTCGCCGCGCTACGACGAGCGTGGCAGCTTCCTCGGCTTTCGCGGCGTCGGCTCCGATGTCACCGCTCAGCGTCGCTCGGCCGACAAGATCAATCACATGGCGCGTTTCGACACGCTGACGGGGCTGCCCAACCGACTGCAAGTCAACGAGACTTTGGGCGAAGCAATGGCCGACGCCGACCGCTGGCGCGGCAAATGCGCGTTCATGATGATCGATCTGGACCGGTTCAAGGCGGTAAACGACACGCTTGGTCATCCGATCGGCGATCGACTGCTCACGCGCGTCGCAGAACGCCTGAAGTCACTGATGGAGGGTCGCAACCTGTGCGGGCGGCTGGGCGGCGACGAATTCGGCGTCGTTGTGTTCGATGCCAGCGACACGGGCAAGCTCGAACGGCTCGCGCGCAACATCATCGAGACGCTTTCGAAGCCCTATGAAGTCGATCAGCATACGCTTTACATCGGCGCGTCGGTCGGCACCGCTGTCGGACCGCGCGACGGGCGCAGCGTCGAAACGCTGATACGGTCGTCGGACCTGGCGCTTTACCGCTCGAAGGATCAGGGCGGCGGCGCCCTCAATGCCTACGAACCGCAACTGCACGCCCATGCAGAAGAACGCCGCGTCCTCGAAATTGCGCTTCGCATAGCCTTGGAACGCAACG
>JANMKS010000040.1:0-2282 GCA_031372155.1 Sphingomonas sp. | reverse complement strand
GCCTTCCACTCGCGGCCCGCGCGCTGCAGCTTCACCGACTTGCCGACGAGCGCCGATAGCAGCGTGCGCGCGCGAAGTTCGTCGAGGAAGGCGGGGGACAGGGTCATCCGCTCAGGCGAGCGACGCCTTCACCAGCGCGCTCGCCTTCGACATGTCGAGTTCGCTGGCGTGGCGTTCCTTGAGCGCGGCCATAACGCGGCCCATGTCCTTGACGCCTGTCGCACCGACTTCGGCCTTGATTGCTTCGATGGCGAGCCGGGTCTCCGCCTCGGTTAGCTGTTGCGGCAGGAATTTTTCGATGACGGTCACTTCCGCGCTTTCCTTGGCGGCGAGCTCGGGGCGGTTGCCGTCGGTGAACATCTGAATCGATTCGCGGCGTTGCTTGACCATTTTCTGGAGGACTTCGACGACGAGCACATCGTCGTCGTCAGGCGATTTGCCGGTCCGCGCCTCGATATCGCGGTTCTTGATAGCGGACAGCATCAGGCGGATTGTGCCCAGCGTTTCGGCGTCGCGCGCCTTCATCGCGACAATCTGTGCCGCCTGAATATCGTCTCGAATCATCGGGTCTCTTTCGGAAACCGCGACCCTTAGCGCGGTTGCCCTTTCATGACTAGAATTGACCGAGTGCGACTCTCTGTCTAGCAGCCAAATCTTAGCGACATCGCTGACCGAACCCTCCAACGGAGTGCCTCCGCATGGCTGAAACCTCGCGCGCCACCGGCATACTCGTGCTGGCCGATGGAACCGTGGTGAAGGGCCGCGGTTTCGGGGCAGAGGGCGCGGCGGTTGGCGAAGTGTGCTTCAACACCGCGATGACCGGGTATCAGGAAGTCATGACCGATCCGTCGTATGCGGCGCAGATCGTGACGTTCACCTTTCCGCACATCGGCAATGTGGGCACGAACGTCGAGGACATCGAGGCGACCAACCCGCACGCCGTCGGGTGCATCGTGCGCGAGGATGTGACCGGGCCATCGAACTTTCGCAGCACCAGCCATTTCGACCAGTGGATGAAGATCAACGGGCGCATCGGCCTGTCGGGCGTCGACACGCGCGCGCTGACGCGGCGGATACGCGAAGTCGGCGCGCCCAATGCCGTGATCGCCTATCGCAAGGACGGCGTATTCGACGTGCCCGAACTGCTGGCGCTGGCACGCGAATGGCCGGGGCTGGAGGGCACCGACCTCGCCGGGCCGGTGTCGACGTTGCAGAGTTATAAATGGGACGAGGGGTTGTGGCGGATCGGGGCCGGATATGCGCCGGGTGCAGTCGCGCAATCGCGTCCCAGCGTCGTCGCCGTCGATTACGGCCTGAAACGTAATATCCTGCGTAACCTCATTGATGCGGGCGCGAACGTCACCGTCGTGCCCGCGACGGCGAGCTATGACGACATCATGGCGCATTCGCCCGACGGCCTGTTCCTGTCGAACGGCCCCGGCGACCCCGCCGCGACGGGGGAATATGCAGTGCCGGTGATCCGCCAGTGGCTGGATACGGGCAAGCCGCTGTTCGGGATATGCCTCGGGCACCAACTGCTCGGGCTGGCGGTGGGCGCGAAGACGGCGAAGATGCACCAGGGGCACCGGGGCGCGAACCACCCGGTCAAGCGGCTGTCCGACGGCCGCGTCGAGATCACGAGCATGAACCATGGCTTTGCGGTCGAACGCGAGAGTTTGCCCAAGAATGCGCGGGAGACGCATGTGAGCTTGTTCGATGGGTCGAACTGCGGGTTCGAACTAACCGATGCGAAGGCGTTTTCGGTGCAATATCACCCCGAGGCTAGCCCGGGGCCGCAGGACAGTCACTACCTGTTCGAGCGGTTTGTGGGGATGTTGGGGTGATGTCAGAGGTCTCGCCAAAGGTCGTGAACCTGTTGTCCAGCCCACGCCAGCATCAGCCCCACGATACCGTTCATGAGCAGGTAAATGAGTACCATAACTACGAACCAGTCAGGGTTGGAACCCCACAGCACAGAAACATGAACATACCGAGTCGGTATCTCCAGCGAGCCGTTCCAAATTCCTGTGACGGTTCGAACAACACAGAACAAACACATCGCCAAAATCAGAATGAAACGTGCGACCGCTTTCGACATGTCGAGTCGGCTCGTGCGTCCTCGAAATTTCGGATCAGGTTGGGAAGTCATTCGAGTTGTCGTGTAAGGCGGGGATATTACTAATGCCCAAACGCGCTGATATCTCCTCCATCCTCATCATCGGTGCTGGCCCCATCGTCATTGGGCAGGCTTGCGAGTTCGATTATTCGGGGACGCAGGCGGT
>JANMKS010000003.1:0-1976 GCA_031372155.1 Sphingomonas sp. | reverse complement strand
ATTGTTCTGCACGATGCCGAAGACGTCGTTCACTCGGGCGAATTAGCCGTGTTTGACACCTTGATCGAACGCTTCGCGTTTGTTCAGCTCCCGGTTTTGCCGTTGCCCGATAGCGGATCGCGTTGGATCGCAGGGCACTACGCCGACGAGTTCGCCGAAGCGCACGGCAAGACGCTGGTCGTCCGCGAAGCCATCGGGGCGGCCATTCCGGCAGCAGGAGTCGGATGCGCTTTCGCTCGGCAGGTGCTCGGCCGAATCGCGGAGGAACGGGGCGGCGAGCCTTTCGACAGGAACAGTCTGACCGAAGATTATGAAATCGGCCTGCGAATCGCCGAGCTGGGCGGCAAGGGCATCTTTGTCCGGCTGCCAGGATCGAAGAACGCAGGGGTCGTTGGCATTCGCGCGCATTTTCCTCGCACGCTGCAGACTGCGGTCCGACAGAAATCGCGCTGGATCGCAGGAATTGCGCTGTCGGGCTGGGACCGGCTCGGATGGAGCGGCGGTTTCGCCGAGACGTGGATGCGGCTTCATGATCGACGTGCACCCATCGGAGCGATCATTTTGACCTCAGCTTACGTCGGCTCTCTCATTCAGCTAGCGTTATGGCTGGCTGGAGAGGCAATCGGTCTTCCGCCTTCCCCCACGCCGCATGTCCTGTCGCTTCTGCTTCCGGTGTGTGGCGCGCTCTTGTTTTGGCGGCTTCTGATGCGCGCGCTGTTCGTAGGTCGCATCTACGGCCTCTCAGAAGGGCTGCTGTCGATGCCGCGCGCGGTCGTGGGAAACGTCATTGCCATCATGGCGGCGCGCAGAGCGCTCTGGATTTACCTGACGGGGCGGCGCGACGGCGTGGTCAGGTGGGACAAGACGGCACATGCGTTCCCTGTATCAGTCTCCGCTGAGTGAGCGGACACCTGTCGCGAACGAGTCGCCCTCTCAGGGCAGTCGGAGTGGTCCTGGGCGGGTGGACCGCATCGCGGGTTTTTGTCTTGTGGCCTCCAGAACTTGCCGTCGCGGACCCGAGCATCACGACGGAGCCGGTGCCCCGGGTCACGCTCGCCATTGCGCCGATGGACAGCGGCGCAGCGCTTTACCCGCCGCGGGAAACCCGGCCTGCAATATTTGCAAAACAAGCGGCCGAGCGAACTGTGCTGACGATAGCACTGGACGACGCAGAAACCATCGAAGCGAACGCCGTCGTTGCTCGCGACGGCCAATTTGCATCGGCGGCGGGGCTGTCGCCACCAGAAGGCATGTCCACGGGCCGCTTCCCACCCGGGCAAAGAGTTGAGCGCGAAACTGCGAAAGTGAACCACCAGAAGCGATTGACCGGTTCAACCTGGGTTCTGCTTCGTCAAGGGAGCCAGCCTTCGCTCGCGTCGGGGGGGCAGCTTGCCGGCAGCCAGGCCGGTCTCCGCATCTATTACGAGCCCGGTCCGAAAGGTCTGGCGGTAACTGCACGGGTGAGCAGTCCGCTGGCATCACGCTACGGTCGGGAAGCCGCCGTGGGCGTCGCGCTGCGCCGCAAGAACGTGGGCGTGATCATCGAACAGCGGATTGCACTTGACGCGAAGGGTCGCGACCGTCCCGCCGCAATCGCTTTCGGCGGTTTGTCCGATGTCCGGCTTTCCGGCGGCTTGCGGCTAGACGGCTATGTTCAAGCGGGCGTGGTCGGGCTCAAGTCGCCGGACGCCTTTGTGGACGGTGCCGTCAGCGTCGAAAGGGAAATCGTGCACGCGGACGGCGGCAGCATCGCAATCGGTGCAGGTGCCTGGGGAGGTGCCCAGCCGGGCGCGGCCCGACTCGACATCGGGCCACAGATTGTCGCCCGGGTTCCAGTTGCTAACGCGACAATCCGCGTATCCGCCGAATGGCGCGAACGTGTCGCAGGCGACGCTGCTCCCGCATCCGGACCCGCTGTTACCGTCGGCCTTGATTTTTAGGATGCGTGCACGGTGTCCGGTCGCTAGGCCACGGTG
>JANMKS010000013.1:0-2036 GCA_031372155.1 Sphingomonas sp. | reverse complement strand
TGAAACGCAACGCGCAGGAGAGTCGCTCGTGGACAGCTATCTGAAACATTACATCGGCGGCGCGTGGGTCGACAGCATCGGCGGCGAACGCCACGAAGTCATCAGCCCGTCGACCGAGGAAGCCTGCACCGAAATCACGATCGGAACACAAGCAGACGTCGATGCCGCGGTCGCAGCTGCGCGCAAGGCCTTCGCGACTTTTTCGCAGACCAGCGTCGCCGAGCGCGTCGCACTACTTGGCCGGATCGCCGAGGAATACAAGAAGCGCATCCCCGATCTCGGCCGCTCGATGGCGATGGAAATGGGTGCCCCGATCAGTTTCGCCTCAACGGCGCAGGCGGGTGCGGGCCTCGCACATTTCGGCATCACCGCGCGCGCGTTGCAGGCGTTCGCCTTCAGCGAAACCGTCGGCACCACGCACGTCGTGCACGAGCCGATCGGCGTCGTCGGCATGATCACGCCCTGGAACTGGCCGCTCAACCAGATCGCGTTGAAGGTGGCGCCGGCGCTGGCTGCGGGCAACTGCATGGTATTGAAGCCGAGCGAGGAATGTCCTGGCAACGCTGCGATCCTGGCCGAGATCATGGATGCGGCGGGCGTTCCCGCAGGCGTATTCAACCTGGTTCAGGGCAACGGTCCGCTGACCGGAGCCGCGATTTCGGCGCACCCCGATATCGAGATGGTGAGCTTCACCGGCTCGACGCGCGCAGGAATTCTCATTGCAAAAGCGGCGGCGGACACGGTCAAGCGCGTGCACACCGAACTCGGCGGCAAGGCAGCCAACGTCGTCCTGCCCGAGGCCGACTTCGCCGCCGTCCTGCCACCGACGGTGCAGGGAGTCCTCGCCAATTCAGGGCAAAGTTGCATTGCTCCGACACGCATCCTGGTCCCCAGGGAGCGCGAAAGCGAGGCCGTCGGCTTTATCAGGACGATGCTCGACGCCACGCCGGTCGGCGATCCGATGAGCGAAGGCGGACATATCGGCCCCGTCGTCAACCGCGCGCAATTCGACAAGATCCAGGGGCTGATCCAGTCCGCAATCGACGAAGGCGCGACACTTGAGACCGGCGGAACGGGCCGACCCGCCGACATGAACCGCGGCTTCTATGTGCGCCCGACGCTGTTCAGCGGCGTCACCCCCGCAATGCGTATCGCGCAGGAGGAGGTGTTCGGTCCGGTCGCGACGGTCATGACCTACGACGACCTCGACGAAGCGGTCGAAATCGCGAACGACACGCCGTTCGGCTTGTCGATGACGATCTCCGGCGATCCTGCGGAAGCTGCCCTGATCGCCCCACGCATGCGCGCGGGCATTGTGACGATCAATAGCTGGGGTCCGGATTCGAACGCACCGTTCGGCGGGTATAAGCAATCGGGTAACGGGCGAGAGATGGGCGTTTACGGCCTGCGCGAATTCATGGAAGTGAAGTCGATCATCGGCGCGCCTGCCTGACCCAAGGGGTTGCGGCGCCGCAGCATAACCCGCTAGGCCGGGCCATGCTCGCCACCGCGAATCCTCATCCGCCGCTCAGGCAGCGCGAATTCGTTGTTCTTATCGCCGCGATGATGTCGATCAATGCGCTCGGCATCGACACGATGCTTCCTGCGCTGCCCGCGATCGGACGCTCGCTGCACGTCGCATCCGAAAACGGGATGCAGTGGGTGATCGCATCGTACATGTTCGGATTTGGCGCGATGCAACTCGTCTATGGTCCGCTTGCCGACCGGTTCGGGCGCAAGATCGTCCTCGTCAGCACGCTCGCCGGATTCGTGATCGCGAGTCTTATCGCGAGCCTCTCGTCGTCGTTCGAGTTGCTGATCGCGGCCCGCATATTGCAGGGTACGATGTCGGCGTCCACGCGCGTGCTCACGGTGTCGATCGTCCGCGATTGCTACACCGGGCGGACGATGGCGCGGATCATGAGCTTGGCCCAGATGGTATTTTTCGCCATACCCATCCTTGCGCCCAGCATCGGATCGGCAATCCTGGTGGTCGGCCCTTGGCGAACGATCTTCTGGTTTCTTGGCGGCTTTGC
>JANMKS010000454.1:0-1816 GCA_031372155.1 Sphingomonas sp. | reverse complement strand
GGGGCGGGGTGCACGTTATACCGTGCGGGCGGGCAGCGGTCAGGCACTCGTGATCGACGAAAGCTATAACGCAAACGCGGTGTCGATGACGGCTACGCTGGATGTTCTTGGCCAGCAGCCTGCAGCACGCAGGATTGCGGTCCTTGGCGAAATGGGAGAATTAGGGACGGCAAGCGAGGAATTGCACCGCGGCTTGGCAACGCCGCTGCTTGGCGCAGATGTCGATGTGGCGTTGCTGGTCGGCCCCGCGATGCAGCCGCTCGCGGATGCGCTTCAAGGCAAGGTCGAGATGCGCCATTTGCCCGATGCGGCTGCGGCCGCTAGACAAATCCTTTCGATTATAGAAGCGGACGACGTGGTTCTCGTCAAGGGGTCGAACTACGTCGGCATGGCCGCCGTCGTCACCGCCCTGAGGAACGCCTGATGCTTTACCTGCTGGCCGACACGCTCGGCTTTCCCGGCATCCTCAATCTGCTCCGATACCTCAGTTTTCGGACCGGCGGAGCGGTCGCCACTTCGTTGTTCCTTGGTTTGCTGATCGGTCCCAAGTTCATCGGCTGGCTGCGGGTGCGACAGGGAAAGGGACAGCCGATCCGCGAGGACGGGCCGCAATCGCACCTCGCCAAACGCGGCACGCCGACGATGGGCGGTCTGATGATCCTGACCTCGCTCGGGGTGTCGAGCCTGCTCTGGATGGACCTCGCCAATCCCTATGTCTGGGCGTGCATCGCGGTAACGCTCGGCTTCGGTGTGATCGGTTTTCTCGACGACTGGGACAAGGTCAGAAAGGCCAGCCACAAGGGTGTTTCCGGCCGTGTCCGGCTGCTCGGAGAATTCGCGATCGCCGGCCTGGCGGCTTGGCTCATCACGTCCAACAACGGCACCGAACTGTACCTGCCGTTCGTTAACAATTTCCGCATCGACCTCGGGCCGTTCTACATCCTGTTCGCGGCTTTCACGATCGTGGCGTTCGGCAATGCGGTGAACCTGACTGACGGACTCGATGGCCTTGCGACGATGCCGGTCATTATCGCGAGCGTCGCCCTGATGATCATCGTCTATCTGGCGGGCAACGCGAAGTTCGCGACGTATCTGGGCATCCCGCATGTGCCCGGCGCGGGCGATCTAGCGATATTTTGCGGCGCAGTGGTCGGGTCGGGGCTGGCGTTCCTCTGGTTCAATGCGCCACCGGCGGCGGTGTTCATGGGCGATACGGGGAGCCTTGCGCTCGGCGGTGCGCTCGGCGCGATTGCCGTGACGGCGCATCATGAAATCGTGCTGGGCATCATTGGCGGGCTTTTTGTGGTGGAGGCGATGTCGGTTATTATTCAGGTCGGCTTCTACAAGCGAACGGGTCGCCGCGTGTTCAAGATGGCCCCGATCCATCATCATTTCGAACAATTGGGTTGGGCCGAGGCGACCGTAGTTATCCGTTTCTGGATCATTGCCTTCGTGCTGGCGCTGGCGGGCCTGTCCACGTTGAAACTGCGGTGATCATTTCGCGCGCCTGGGCGGGGAAGCGATATGCCGTGCTCGGGCTGGCGCGGTCGGGCCGTGCGACGGTCGAGGCGCTGCTGGCGAGCGGGGCCGAGGTCGTCGCGTGGGACAGCGACGAAGCCAAGATGTTCCCCCGCGAAGGCGGGGGCCCAGAGTCTTCGTCAGGGCTGGACCCCCGCCGTCGCGGGGGCACACTGGCTTTTACCGACCCCCTGACTCTCGACCTGACCGGATTCGCGGGTGTCGTCGTATCCCCCGGAGTCCCGCTCAACCGCCACCCCATCGCAGCGCATGCCGCAAAATATGGCGTGCCCGTTAT
>JANMKS010000445.1:0-3608 GCA_031372155.1 Sphingomonas sp. | reverse complement strand
CCGTTTCGGCGATGCAATGCTGGTCGAGGCGGGACTGCTCATCAGCGTGGAGGACAAAGACCCCTACGACCGGTTCCGCGGCCGTGTCATGATCCCGATTCGCGACGCGCGCGGCCGCTGCATCGCGTTCGGCGGCCGTATCCTCGGCGAGGGCGAGCCCAAATATCTCAATTCCCCCGATACCCCTCTGTTCGACAAGGGCCGCACGCTCTGGAACCTGGACCGCGCCGGCCCCGCTTCGCGCAAGACCGGCCGCCTGATTGCGGTTGAAGGTTACATGGACGGCATCGCGCTCGCCGGCGCTGGCATCGACGAAGTGATTGCGCCGATGGGCACCGCGCTGACCGAGGCACAGCTCGAACGCATGTGGCGGCTCGTCGACGTTCCGGTCCTGTGCTTCGACGGCGACGGTGCGGGTCGCAAGGCGGCGACGCGTGCCGTCCTTCGGGCAATGCCATTGCTCGGTCCCGGGCGGTCGATGCAGATCGTGACGCTGCCCGCCGGCAAGGATCCCGACGATATCGTCAGGAGCGGTGGCCGCGTCGCCTTCGAAACGCTGGTCGAAGCCGCCCAATCGCTCGTCGATTACCTATGGCAGTCCGAACACGACGCGGCCCCGCTCAAGACCCCGGAACAGCGCGCGGGGCTGAAATATCGCCTGACAGAACATATCGCGACAATCGCTGACGATGAGGTCCGTCGCCACTACACCGGGGCGATGCGCGAGCGCTTCGACGCGCTGTTCTTCGCCCGCCCGCCCTTCGTTCCGTTTCAGCGCGGAAAGTCGCGCACGAATGCGCCCGCGCCGCACGGTCCTGCCTCAACCCGTGCGCGCGCCATCGGCGGCGGGATAGAGGCGCTTTACGGTCGCGCAATTCTGTCGGGTCTCGTCCGTCACCCGACGGTGATCCTGGCCTGTGCGGAGGCACTGGCGGTGCTGCCGATTACCAATCCCGCCCTCGATGCGTTCAAGGCGATGCTCGTCGACGCCGCCTATGATGCTGACATCGTTGAAAGCGGGGCGCTTGCCACTATATGCGACAATAACGGACAAACCGACATGCTGGTCGCGTTGCGCGGCTTCAACGGCCTTGCCTTTTCCTTCACGCGCGGCGATGCGGACCCGCAAGTCGCGCGACGGGATTTGGCAATGGCAATAGAGGCGCTTGCGTCGCGGCCCGAGCTCGATGCGGCGCTTGCGGCGGCGACGGCTCGGCTGGCGGATGGATGGGATGACGACGGGTTCGCCGAACAGATGCGCCTGATGACGGCGCGGTCGGAGGCGGACCGCAAACTGGCGGCGCTCGTTCAGGGGGACGACGACGCACAAGAGACGGGAAATTTGAACTAGATGGCAAAATCGATTGAGGCCGAAGCTTCGGCTGGCAGTGGTGGTGGCGATGATGGCAACGAACCGCCGCTGATCGACCTGAACGATGCCGACATCAAGAAGATGGTCGCCCGTGCGAAGAAGCGCGGGTACATCACCGTCGACGACCTGAACGCTGTCGTTGGCGAAATGACGACCGACCAGATTGAGGACGTCATGTCGGCGCTCAACGAAATGGGCGTCAACGTCGTCGAAAATGAAGAAGCGGGCGACGAAGGCGACGAGCAGAAGGAAGACGAAGAGGAAGTCGTGGCGGTCGACGCCGACGATGGCTCGGGTCATGTCGCCGAGAAGGTCACCAAGACTACCGACCGCACCGACGATCCCGTCCGCATGTACCTGCGCGAAATGGGTGCTGTCGAACTGCTCAGCCGCGAAGGCGAAATTGCCATCGCCAAGCGGATCGAGGCGGGTCGCGACACGATGATCCTTGGACTCTGCGAATCGCCGATCACCTTCCACGCGATCATTGACTGGTCGAACGCGCTCAACGAAGGGCGTATGCAGCTTCGCGAGATCATCGACCTCGACGCGATGCTTCACAAGGATCCCGCGCCCGAAGCGCTGACCGAAGACGGTGAGGACGAAAACGGCGAGATCAGCGAGAAGACCGCCGGCGTTTCCTTCAAGGAAGAGGAAGAGCCCGAGGAAGTCGCGACCAAGGCCGACGAGGACGACCACGACGAGGATTCGCTGACCGAGCGTCGCGCGCCGCGCCAGTCGGACGATGAGGAAGAGGACAACACGCTTTCGCTTGCTCAGATGGAAGAGCAGCTCAAGCCGATGGCGCTCGAGAAATTCGCCTCGATCACTGCGCTCTACAAGAAATTCGCAAAGGTTCAGCAGGCGCGCATCGACGCGCTCGGCCTGGGCAATGATTTCGGAAAGTCTGACGAAAAGAAATACCACGCGCTACGCGAAGAACTCACGGCCGAAGTCGAAAGTGTTCAGTTTCACGGCGCGAAGATCGAATATCTTGTCGACCAGCTTTACGCGTTCAACCGCCGCCTGACCGCGCTCGGCGGTCAGATGCTGCGCCTAGCCGAACGCCACAAGGTTCCGCGCAAGGCGTTCCTCGACAGCTACATAAATCGCGAACTCGACGAGACGTGGCTCGCGAGCATGGCCAAGACCGACAAGAAATGGACCGCTTTTGCCGAGAACGAGGCCGATGCGGTCGATCGCATTCGTGTCGAGATCGCTGAGATCAGTCAGGCGACCGGCATGTCGCTCAGCGAGTTCCGGCGTATCGTCAACACGGTCCAGAAAGCCGAACGCGAAGCGCGCATCGCCAAGAAGGAAATGGTCGAAGCGAACCTGCGCCTCGTCATCTCGATCGCCAAGAAGTACACGAACCGCGGCTTGCAGTTTCTCGACCTGATCCAGGAAGGCAACATCGGCTTGATGAAGGCGGTCGACAAGTTCGAATACCGCCGCGGTTATAAGTTCTCGACCTACGCGACCTGGTGGATCCGCCAGGCGATCACGCGCAGCATAGCCGATCAGGCGCGGACGATCCGCATTCCGGTGCACATGATCGAGACGATCAACAAGCTCGTCCGCACCAGTCGTCAATTTCTCCACGAACAGGGTCGAGAGCCCACGCCCGAAGAAATGGCCGAGCGCCTGTCGATGCCGCTCGAGAAGGTCCGCAAGGTGATGAAGATCGCCAAGGAGCCGATCAGCCTCGAAACGCCGATCGGCGACGAGGAAGATTCGCACCTCGGCGACTTCATCGAGGATAAAAACGCGGTCATTCCGGTCGATGCGGCGATTCAGGCGAACCTTAAGGAAACCGTTACCCGCGTACTGGCGAGCCTAACCCCGCGTGAGGAACGCGTGCTTCGCATGCGCTTTGGCATCGGCATGAATACCGATCACACGCTGGAAGAAGTTGGCCAGCAATTCAGCGTGACCCGCGAACGCATCCGACAGATCGAAGCCAAGGCGCTGCGCAAGTTGAAGCACCCCAGCCGCAGCCGCAAAATGCGCAGCTTTCTCGACCAATAAGACGGGTTGTAGCGTCCGCTACAAAAGTGCATGCTATCTGTAGCAACTGCTACAGGAGCGCTTACAATGACACTTTTGCGCAGGCAGGTTTTCATCCTGGCTCTTTATGGTGCCGTGCTTTGGTTCCTTGCGGCAGTGCTCGTCCGAACAATCATGCCGATGGGCGCCATGAATGGTCCTGCGGTCTTTGCGACCTATGCGCTGGTTG
>JANMKS010000443.1:0-3249 GCA_031372155.1 Sphingomonas sp. | reverse complement strand
GCGAAGCTCTTGAAGCTGATCGGCACCAGTTGCCGCGTCGATCCATCAGGGTCGCCCGCCACGCCGTCGAGTTCGTCGGACACGAAGGTGAAGTGCTCCGCAGAAATGTCGGCACCTCCGTCTTCCTCCGCGAGTACGTCTGCGAGCGTGATCGGTCCCGCACCTGTACCAAGCGCCAATCGGAGCGACTGGAACAGGGCGGCACCGAATGTTGCGTGTCCCGAAGGATAGGCCGGAAAATTTGGAGTCAGGGTACGCCGACCGGTGACATTGGTCTGCGGCGCGCCAAGCGGGGCCCAGAACGGGTCACTGTCCGGCGCACTTTCGTACCGAACCCCGACGACCGGACGCCATAGATCATAGTGATATTTCCAATGCCAGGCATCGATCCCGGCATCCGCCATCGCGACATTGACCTGTGCAAACAACTCTGCGGTCCGGGTCACGTTCAAAGCCGAATTCGCGATGAATTTCCGGACGATCTGATTATAAAGGCGCGGCGGAACGCCCAGGTTCATGGCCCCGTCATACCCCCAATAGACTCCGATTCGTTCCTGTTCGGCTGAACGCTTGTTGCGTATCACTGCGCCATAGTCGCGGACTTCTTCGAAGTCGGCGCGGTACGTGGCGTCCGCTAAAAAGTCGGCACTGCCCTGCCCGGGGAACGCCCCCAGTGGCTTGTGACTGTTGCCGGTAAAGCGGCGCACGCTTCCCCAAATCGGGCCAAGGCGATTTTGCCCGGGTTGATAAGGATCCGCACGGTGCTGTCCGTAAGTCGGCGAGATCGGCTGGCTGGCAGTCAGACTTGCTTCGGAACCGTCACCAACGCGAGAGGCAAGCAAGGCGTTGGCGATCTCTTCGCCATAGTTAAACGCGGCGTTGCTCGGTCCCCCGTAAGAGTCATAGACGTAATCGGTGAATCGGGGATACATCGCCTTCAAGGCGGTCACCGCCGCCCCGGCCACCACATGGTCAAGGTTTCCATTATTGGTTCCCACAGTGTGCGGGATGCTCTTTTTATTGAGATAGGCCGCCGCCGGTATGTTGTTGCGAAAGGCGATGGCGTCGTGAACCGCCAAATGTACGATGGCCATGGCACGCGACGTCCGAATGGGACCCGGTTGCTGAGCATTGTTAAAGCCCCGCGTGAAATCGCGTCGCGAGCATTCGAGAAGGATCGAGTTCCAGTAAAGGACGATATTCATACAACATCTCCCAAGCAGGATTTGCGAAATAGCCGCGCTCCTGGCTCAATAGGCGCGGCGACCCTGCTTCAGGACATGTAGCCGTGAAGTCGTTCTTCGGCGCGATGAAACTCGGTATTGTTCCCCAAGCCGCACCGATACATATCGCTTCAGATCGACCGTAATAATTGTATGAAATCGCCATCTCGTCCGCGTTATCCATAAATCGTCGCGGAAGTACACCGGTTCAGCCCTGCCCGTAAAGTTAATGAACTGCTAGGCAGGATTGATCGCAATAAGAGGCTGCCGGCGCAGGCAGCCCCTTATCAATTAATGCCATTCCTTTTTTTGCGGCGGGACGGGAAGGGTCGGGCCTGACACCATCTCTTGACCCCGTTTGACTCGCATGATGTCTTGTTATGCGGGCCTCACGCCTGCTCGAGGACTTCGTCGAGCCGCGCGCCGACATCGTTGTGCATGCCATCGCTCAACCCGACCGCTTTGATGCCATCGCCATCGGCGATGCCGAGCGCAAAGCGTGCCGAGAACAATCCCTCGCCGCCACCTGGCAACGGATAGCGCACCTCGGCCACGACCTTGGGCGAGAACGTGTCACCGTTCAGCGCGCCGCGATCGACATGGATCGTCGCTGCAATCGGCACACTGCCGTTCGGCAGGATGTCGACGGTCCGCGACTGCGCCTCGCCCATCGGCCGTATCAGCGACTGTTCATTGGCCGACGACTGTGTACCGTTGATGAGGAAACTCGACACACGGACGTCGTGCGCTGCCACGTCACTCGAATTCTCGACCGTCAGTTCGTATTCGACCAATGTGTCGTTGCCGTCGGTGCCCGCACGGATCGGCGCGAAGCTCAACCCTACCCAAGGGCGCGCATCCTGTTGAGCGGCAACGGGCGCGGGCGCGACGGGGGCGATCGGCTCGCGATACGCCGGCGCGACGGGCTCTCTCGCGACAGTTGGCGCGACATAGGCGGGTTCATCGAGCACGAGTTCTGCTCGTCCGCGACGACGCATGAGGAATAGCCCCAGAAGTATGGCACCCAGCGCTACAAGACCAATCGCAAGCCACGGTGTCGTCGACGTCTGGCTCGTTTGCGACGTCGTAACGGGTTCGCTGGCCGTCGTGACCGGGGCAGCGCTCGGCTTTGTCACCTCGGCTACAGGCGCGGGGACCGTGGTCGGCGCGACATCGGCAACAGGATCGGGTGTCGCTGGCTCAGGCGCAGCAACGGGCGCAACGGCGACAGGCGCGACACGCGCTGGCTGCGGCCGTGTAGCCACGCGCGGTGCACGGCGCGCCGGAGCGGCAGCTTCCGGCGCAGCCTCTTCGCTGACAATCGGCGTGCGCGGTCCCGGCGGGGGCACATTCTGGACGACCGGCGCGGGTGCCGCAAATACAGGTGCCGTAGCAGCGGCAGGCGGCGTCGCGGGTTCAGCGGCAACGGGCGGCGGTACCGCTGTCGTCGCAAGCGGCGGCGGTGCCGCTTCCTGCGCAAGAACCGGGGTTAACGGGAGCGCAACAGCCGCCATCAGCATGGCAATCGCGCGGGGGTGAACGGGGTGCGTGTGCTTTTTCATAACGGAGAGACAACGAGCGAAAACTCATTTGGTCGCATCTGCGGCTCACTCTCGGTTTGAGGGAACCTCCTCTGCCGTCAACCGCAGCGCCTTAAAGGGCGAGGCAGTACCGTGACCAAGCAATGACCCCCTTCCCTTTCCAACACCCTCCCCCTATATGCGCCTCATACGACATTCCCGACCGCCCCTCGCCACTTGGTTAGTGCGGTCGCCTTCCCGCCCTCGGGACACGACGGTTCGGCGGAACCGGTCGCGGCGAATTGGGGGCTCCGGCAAGGTTCAACAACGCATCCAGTGCGGTTTCCACAGCGGAAACACGCACTTTTTTTCGTGGAGTGCTCGCGCGCTCCACTCGCGACAAGGACGACGAACCACATGGCGACGCAAGCGGCTCCGGCGAACCACACCAAGCGCATCCGCAAGGTTTTCGGCAACATCCACGAAGTCGTGGCGATGCCCAACCT
>JANMKS010000431.1:0-1736 GCA_031372155.1 Sphingomonas sp. | reverse complement strand
GAAACCGCGCGGCAAATGGCCGATGCGGTGAAGAAGGCGTTGCCGGCGGATGTCGCGGTGATGGTTGCTGCCGTTGCCGATTGGCGCAGCACCGACGAACTCAGCCAGAAGATGAAGAAGCGCGGCTCTGCCCCGCCGGCGCTGCGGCTGACCGAAAACCCGGATATCCTGGCGATGGTTGCGGTCAGCGAGAAGCGGCCCAAACTGGTCGTCGGTTTCGCCGCCGAAACCGAGAAGGTGATCGAAAACGCCAAGGAAAAGCGCAAGCGCAAGGGCGCCGACTGGATCGTCGCCAACGACGTGTCTGGGTCCAATGGCAAGAGCGTGATGGGCGGCGAGGTCAATGCCGTGCATATCGTCACCGCCAAGACTGTCGAAGACCTTCCGGAGATGGCAAAGAGCGACGTGGCCAATGCGCTGGTCGAAAGGATTGCCGATGCCCTCCACGCCATCAAATCAGCCGGACAAAAAGTCAGCGCCGACTGACGTCGCGGTGCTGGTCAAGCGCCTGCCGCATTTCGAGGGGCTGGAACTGCCGCAATACGCCACAGATGGGGCCGCAGGCATGGACGTGCTCGCCGCCGAGGACGTGACGCTTGCGCCGGGAGCGCGTCACGCGGTGGCGACCGGTCTTGCGGTGGCAATCCCGCACGGTTTCGAGATCCAGGTTCGCCCGCGCTCGGGCCTCGCGCTCAAGTTCGGGATCACCGTGCCCAACACGCCGGGCACGATCGACAGCGATTATCGCGGCGAGTTGAAGGTCATCCTGATCAACCACGGCGCGGAGCCGTTCGAGGTCCGCCGCGGCGACCGGATCGCGCAACTGGTCCTCGCGCCGGTAATCCGCGCCTCATGGCTCAAGGTCGACGAGCTTGATGAAACGCTGCGCGGCGAAGGCGGGTTCGGCAGCACCGGCGGATTGATCGCGCTGGAGAGCTAAGATCCTCCCCATTTGTGCCATTCGGCACAAATGGAGAGGATCTTTAGATCAGCGCCGCTTCTTCTCCGGAGCGACCGAGATGCGCACCGTTTCGCCGTTGTGGCCGGGGAAGTTGGTGAACATCGCTTCGACCAGGTTGGGCACCAGATAGGGAAGGCGGTTCGAAGTGGAGGCGGCTTCGGCGCGGCCTTCGAACAGGCGCTTGCCGTCGCGGCGGTCGATCTTCAGCGAAATCCCGCTGGTGTAGACGGTGTAGCGTTCGACCCCCTGGTCGAACCACGGATCGTACCAGCCGTAACCCCACGCGCCGTACGGACGGAAGCCGCCGAAGCCGTGGCCGCGGTAGCCGCCATAATAGCCGTTGCCGAAGTACGAACCGAAACGCGGTCCATACCACGGGTTGTAGAACGGATCGACGAAGCCGGTGGTGCGAACCTGGTCGCGGCCCTTGTCGACCCCGTAGTCGAACCGCACGATCAGATCGGCAGTGGCGGGATTGCCGGCAGGAACATAACCCAGATTGGCCATCTTCATGCCCACGAGGTTGGCGTACTGCGCGAATTCGAGCCCGCCTTCGAGCCCCTTGTCATCCGCGACCACCGCGAAGGTCTGGCCCTGCGGCGCGGGAAGCTGCGCCGAATAGCGCGACACGTTGGCGTTGAACGGCGTGGCGCAGCCAGCGAGGCCGCCGAGCAGCAAGGCAGCGCCAGCCGCCGCGACAGCGCGTTTGGCGAATGAGAGAGTGTAAGCCATTGACCCGTTTCCTCAGAAAGCCCGTCCGCTGCGACTCAAACGC
>JANMKS010000414.1:0-7857 GCA_031372155.1 Sphingomonas sp. | reverse complement strand
GCCATCATCGGTGGCTTCGCACGGTTCGAAGGGCGGTCGGTTGTCGTCATCGGCCACGCCAAGGGTGAAGACACCGTTTCGCGTATGCGTCACAATTTCGGAATGGCGCGACCCGAAGGGTATCGCAAGGCAATTCGATTGATGGACTTGGCCGATCGTTTCGGATTGCCCGTCATCACGCTGGTCGACACGCCCGGCGCTTTTCCGGGCATCGATGCGGAGGCGCGAGGGCAAGCCGAAGCGATCGCGCGCAGCACCGAAAAATGCCTTTCGCTCGGTGTGCCGATGATCGCCGTGATCGTTGGAGAGGGAGGCTCGGGCGGCGCTGTGGCGCTGGCCGCCGCCAACCGCGTTCTGATGCTTGAACATGCGATCTATTCCGTCATCTCACCCGAAGGCTGTGCCTCGATCTTGTGGCGAGGCGCCGACCGCGCGCCGGACGCCGCCGACGCGATGAAAGTAACGGCCGCCGACTTGCTCCGCTTGGGCGTTATTCACCGTATCGTCTACGAGCCACCGGGCGGTGCACACCGCGATCATCACGGCGCGATCAAGCGGTTATCGCTGGCGCTGCGAGCCGAACTGGACGGTCTGGTTCGCCTGACACCCGACGAACTGCGCGCCGACCGAAGAAATTTCTTTCTTCAACTTGGAAGCGACCCTGACGCTTCGGCGGCGAAGGTCGAGGCGACGAGTTCGCATCAGAATGACAGCAAGGCCAGTTTCTAGACGCGCGACAGCCCCGTAAAGGTTGCCCGTCCACCCAGCACGAAGCGGTTGAAGCCCAGGCACACTGCGATCGCACTGAACAGCGTCACAACCATGAAATCGATGTAATGAAGCGAAACCAGTCCTGTTGGCTCGAGCCAAAAGGTAAATGCGCCATAAAGCGCGACACCCCACACGACTCCTGCGATCGCTGCTCGCGCGTCCACACCCTTGAATAGCAGCGCGGTGACGAACGCCGACAGGATCGGCATGGAGAACAGGCCGTTCAGCTGCTGCAACAGGTTGATGATGCTCTTTGCGTTCGCAAATACCGGCACCAGTGCGATGGCGACCGCGGTGCATATGGCGGTAACGATCCCGGCCAGCCGCCAGTGGTCCCTGACCGGCGCGATGAAGCGTTCGTGAAAATCAACCGAGTAAAGTGCGACGGTGCTGTTCATCACCGCCGCCGTGTGGGCGATGACAGCGGCCGCGATCATCGCCGCGAAAGCTCCCGACAGCCAGGCCGGCAGCACTGCGGCAACGACTTTTCCATAGGCGAGGTCGCCGACGCTCCCGAAAAGTTTGAACGCAACCACTCCCGGTATGACGACAATGACGGGGACGATCAGGATACGGATCGCCGCCGCCGCAAGGACGCCCTTCTGCGCCTCGCGGATGGTCGGCGCGGCCAGCGCCTTTTGCGTGATCGGCTGATTGGTCGACCAGTAATAGATTTGGATGAAGATCATGCCCGTGAACAGCGTGTGAAAGGGGATCGGCGACTCCGGACCGCCGACCATCGTCAGCCGTTCGGCCGGAATCCCGCTCACGATGTCGAAGTCGACGGCACGGAGCGCAAGGACGACGATCAGCAACGCGGTCGAGAGTATCCCGACACCGGTATAGGTGTCGAGCACAGCAACAGCCCGCAATCCGCCCAGCATGGTCACGGCCGCCGCCGCTATGCCCAACGCCGCCGCAAAGCCGAGTACGCTGCCCTTGCCGAACATCGTCGCCAGGAACAGCCCGCCCGAATACAGGCCTGCCGGCAAATAGATGACGATCGCCCCGAACAGAAACAGCCCGGAAACCAGCGTTCGAAGGCCGCCGCCATCATACCGCCGCTCGAGCAGTTCGGTGATCGTCGTACAATTGTTGCGATAGTAAACCGGCACGAAGATGAAGGCGAGCGCGAGCAGCCCGAAGAAGCCCGCAATCTCCCACCAGGCGAGCAGGAGCATCTGGTTGCCGTTCATTCCGACGAGCTGATCGGTCGACAGGTTGGTGAGCGTGATCGACCCTGCGATAAATGCCCAGCCGAGGCTTTTGCCGCCCAGGAAGACGGCCTGCGAGCCGCCAGCATCGGTCAACGGTTTTTGCCGGACGGTTCGCAACGTCACGAATGCAAGCGCGGCAAGGATCGCCACGCATACCAGAAGTTGAAGCGCGTCGCTCGCGCCGGCGATGCCGATCATGCCGTTTGTCCCCCCACGACGCTTAGCCTAGAGGCAGGGGTCGTGATGGCAAGCCGATGAACGACGACACACTGCGAACCTGGCGCATCGACGGCGACGCGGTGACGCTCGTGTTCGTCAGCGAAGCGGGCGGGGCACCAATCCCTCTGTACTTCGGTCCGAAGTTGCCGCCCGACTGTGCGCTCGAGGCGCTTCTCACGGCGTCGGCGCGCGAACGGCACGAAAATCAGGCGAACCGCCCCGTCCGGCCCTCGCTCCTGCCCACCGAGGGACGCGGTTTTCTCGGCCAAGCTGCGGTTGTTGTGTCTCGCGGAGGGCGCGCGCCGACCTTGGACCTGCGGCTTGCCGAACTGACCACCGATGCCGCTTCGTTTGTCGCAATCTTCGCTGACGCTCGCGCAGCACTGAGCGTCAAGATCGACTTGCGAATCGATGCGAGCGACGCGGTGATCGGCGTGACGAGCATCACCAACGACGGGCGCGACGCGTTGTCGGTTCACCGTCTCGCGTCGCTGGCACTGCCGCTGCCCGACTGGGTCATCGACGCCACGCATTTTTCAGGGCGCTGGGCGGCAGAAATGCAAATGACGACGGCACCGATCGAAGCCGGCGCCACACGCGCCTCGCGTGGCGGGAAGCCGGGCTTTGCCGGTGCGCATTGGGCGTTGGTTTCGGAAAAGGGCGTGGGGCAGACCCGGGGGAGGATGGTCGCTGCGCATCTGGCCTGGAGCGGCGACGGCGAATGCATGACCGGCCGCAACGACGACGGCGTCGCAACCGTATCGCTCGGCGCGCCACTGGCCGTCGGCGAAGTCGTGCTCGCAGCGGGCTGCTCCTATGCCGCGCCCGCAGCAGTGTTCGCGTTCAGTGATTGCGGTTCGAATGGGTTGCGAAAAATCTTCCATGCCCACGTGCGCACCGCCGTCTTGCCCGAACGAGGGGCGTGGCCCCCTCGGCGGGTTCACCTGAACAGCTGGGATGGCTTGGGCTTCGACATCGACGCCGCGCGGCTGACGGCGCTCGCCGACCAGGCGGCTGTGCTGGGTGTCGAACGCTTCGTCGTCGATGATGGCTGGTTCAGGGGAAGGTGCGACGACCGCCGCGCGCTTGGCGATTGGTCGCCCGACACTGCCCGCTTCCCCGAAGGTCTCGACCCGCTGATCGCGCATGTCACCGCACTTGGGATGGATTTCGGCATTTGGGTCGAACCCGAAATGGTCAGCGTCGATAGCGACCTGTACCGGGCACACCCCGACTGGTGCATTCATCTTCCAGGGGAAGACCGGCTTGAGCAGCGTCAGCAACTCGTGCTCGACCTCAGTCGCGCCGAAGTCGCCGGACACCTGTTCGCGACGCTCGACGCGCTCCTTGGGAAGCACGCGATCGCTTATCTCAAATGGGATCACAACCGCGACCTGTTCCCCCTTTCCGGTGGCGCTGCACAGGCAAACGCCTTGCTTTCCTTGCTCGATCGTATCCGCGCCGCACACCCGCTTGTGGAGATCGAAACCTGTTCGAGCGGAGGCGGTCGCATCGCCTTCGATATTCTCGGGCGCTGCCACCGCGTCTGGCCGAGCGACAACAACGATCCCATCGAGCGGCTTCGCATTAACACCGCCTGGAGCCTTTTCCTGCCTCCCGAAATAATCGGGAGCCATGTCGGTCCGGCGCGCAGCCCCCAGACCGGACGCACCACGTCTCTCGATTTCCGTGCCAAGGTCGCGGCGTTCGGGCACATGGGAATAGAGGCCGATCCTGCGCGGCTGACCGCGTCGGAGAGAGAGCGGCTCGCCCGGATCGTCGGCATTTACAAGGAATGGCGCGACGTCATGCATCGGGGCGCTTGGCGTGTGCTCGATGATCATGTTCCCGGCGTTACGGGTATCATCGCCGGTGATGACGATCGGTACCTTGCGCTCGTTGCGCAGACGAAGTTTGCCGAGACCTTCGAGGCACCGCGCATCAGATTGCCGGGTCTTGATGCTGCAAGATCTTACCGCGTGCGGTTGCTTGATCCCTGGCCACCTCGCGCCTCGCACTATCTCGCAAATCCCGATAGCTGGCGCGAAGGCATCGTCCTTCCGGGTGTCGTTTTGGGAGAGGTCGGCCTGGCGTTGCCGCTCGCGCACCCGGAGACGGCGTGGCTTGTTGCTGTGGAGGCATGCTGATGCGACTTGGCGTCTGCTATTACCCTGAACATTGGCCACCCGAACAGTGGCACGACGACGCTCGCCGGATGGCCGCCCTTGGCCTGACCCGCGTACGTATCGCCGAATTCGCGTGGAGTCGTATCGAGCCGCTGCCCGGACAATTCGATTGGACCTGGCTCGACCGCGCGGTCGAAACGCTCGCCGACGCGGGGCTTGGCGTTATCTTGTGCACCCCGACCGCAACACCGCCAAAATGGCTTGTGGACCGGATGCCCGACATGCTGCAGGTCGGCGAAGACGGGCGAACGCGTCGCTTCGGATCGCGCCGCCATTATTGCTTCTCGCATACGGGCTACCGCCACGAGGCGGCGCGCATCACGCAGGCGGTGGCGGAGCGCTATGGCGAGCATCCAGCCGTCACCGCCTGGCAGACAGACAATGAATATGGCTGCCATGACACTGTTGTAAGTTACTCGTCAGCGGCAGCAGCGGGTTTCCGCGAATGGCTCCGGTCGCGCTACCCGGATGTTCCAGCACTGAACGATGCCTGGGGCACCGTGTTCTGGTCGCAGGAATATCGCGCTTTCAAAGACATCGATCCGCCGTTCCAGACCGTAACCGAGCCGAATCCCGCGCACGTCCTCGACTATCGCCGGTTCGCCTCGGATGAGGTGGTTGCCTTCAACCGGCTACAGGTCGATATCCTGCGCCGCCTGTCGCCCGGGCGAGATATCATGCACAATGCGATGGGTTTCTTCCCCGCGTTCGATCATCATGATCTTGGCCGCGACCTGGATGTGATGGGCTGGGACAGCTATCCGCTCGGCTTTCTCGAACAATTCTTTTTCAGCGACATCGAAAAGGTTCGCTACGCCCGCAACGGCCATCCAGACATCGCGGCTTTTCACCACGATCTCTATCGCGGCTGTACGCCCGACCGGCGGTGGGCCGTGCTCGAACAGCAACCGGGGCCGGTCAACTGGGCGCGTCACAATCCGGCGCCCGCACCCGGCATGGTGCGGCTGTGGACGCTGGAGGCATTGGCGCACGGTGCCGAACTGGTTTCCTATTTTCGCTGGCGGCAATCCCCCTTCGGTCAGGAGGCGATGCACGCCGGTCTCCTTCGGCCCGACAGCGTCGACGGCCCCGCCGTGGCCGAAGTGCGGCAAAGCGCCGCCGACATCGTGTCGCTCGGCCCGCTCGAAACAGGTCGCGCACCGGTTGCACTCGTGTTCGACTATCCTTCGATCTGGAGCTGGGAAGCGCAGCCACAGGGCCGCGACTTTTCGGGGCTCGAACTCGCCTTTGCGATGTACTCCGCCTTGCGGCGTCTGGGGCTCGATATCGATATCGTGTCCGCTGACGCTTCGCTCGATGACTATGCGATGGTTGTCGTGCCCAGCCTCGCTTCAGTCACACGCGCACTTGCGGATCGCTTCGCCTCGCTTGAAGCGAGGGTGTTGTTCGGGCCGCGCACCGGCAGCAAGACTGCCGACTTCAAGATTCCGCCCGAGCTTGCGCCCGGACATCTCCAAACCCTGCTGCCCTTGAAGGTCGTCCGCGTGGAAAGCCTGCGACCCGGCCTGACCGTGGCGGGCGATGGTTTTACGATCCGGCGCTGGATCGAGGACATTGAGGCGGCGATTCTTCCGGAGATCGAAACCGCTGATGGCAGGGGGGTCGTCTTTGCCAGCGGATCGGCGCGATACCTTGCGGCGTGGCCCGACGAAGCGCTGCTCGCCCGTATATTTTCCTCTATGGCCAGTGAGGCAGGCGTGCCGATTACGCACCTGCCGCCGGACCTGCGCCTGCGAAGCGCCGGTGGGCTGCGCTTTGCATTCAACTACGGCCCCGACGCAATCGACTTGCAAACCTGGCTGGGTGAGTGCGACGTCATTCTGGGCGGCACGACGGTTCTGCCAAGCGGCGTGACCGTGTTGCGGACCTAGGCGCTCGCCCGCCGCAATGGAACGGCGGCGGCGGTGTGATGGTTCGGCGGTGACGATAACTGTGGGAAGTCGGTGAAGTGGAGCCTCGGTATGACATCGCTATCATAGGGGCCGGTCCTGCTGGTCTCAGTGCGGCGCTTTATGCGGCGCGCTTTTGCCGCTCGACCATCGTCCTTCATGACGGGGCCGCTCGCGCGGCGCGCATCCCACGCACGTTCAACGTCCCCGGGTTCGATGGCGGCGTCGCTGGACCCGATCTCCTCGAGCGCATGGCACGACATGCCACAGAGTTTGGTGCAAAAGTGGTCGAGACGCGCATCGTTGCTGCACAACGTGACAAGGGCAGTTTTGTCCTGACTGGACTGCACGGCACAAAGTGGCGCGCAAGATCGGTCATTCTGGCGACCGGCCTAACCCTTAATGAGATACCTATCGACCGCGACTTGCACGAGGCGGCCATTGGTTGGGGTGTTCTGCGGTATTGCCCGGTCTGCGACGGCTACGAGCATCAGGGCAACCGCCTCGGCGTCGTGGGTTGCGACATATCGGGCGCGGCCGAGGCGCTGTTTCTGCGTCAGTATTCCGACGACGTTACCTTACTTCCTCGCCGCGATGTCGAACTGACGCCCGAAGAGTGCGCGGACCTGTCTGCCGCGGGGGTTGCCACAGTGCTTCAGCCGATCGTTCGCTATCAACCGTGCCCCAGTCACATGGCAATCTACGTCGAGGGGCGCGCCGAACCTTTGATATTCGACGTGATCTACCCTGCTCTGGGCGTGACGCCGCGCAACGAACTCGCGACCTCGCTCGCGCTGCCCCTTATCGATACCGGCAAGGCTGCGGCCGACTCACCCTTCGCGACCATCGTGCCCGGCTTGTACTGTGCCGGCGACATCGTCGACGGGCTCGATCAGATCAGCGTTGCAATGGGACACGGTGCCATCGCTGCAACAAAGGCGCACAACTGGTTGCGCGCCAACGACGGCGAAACCGTGCAGGCAGTTCTTGAGGACGCGTCCTGAACGCGGTTGCATTCCCGCACCTTCGCGACAATTATCCGCCTCGATAATCCGGGGAGGAAAATAATGAACAAGCCACCGACATGGTTCTACGTGCTCGCCGTTGCTCTGACGGCCTGGGCAATGATGGGCTGCTATTCCTACCTCTACGAAGTGGGAATGAGTTCCGCCGATCTTGCAGGCCTTCCCGCGGCCGAACGCGCCATGCGCGCTGCAATGCCCACTTGGATCACCGGCATATTCGCAATCGCCGTCTGGAGCGGGCTCGTCGGCGCGTTGTGCCTGCTCGCCCGCATGCGCTTTGCGATCACAGCGTTCATCGTCTCTCTGGTCGCCGTCGTCGTGCAGTTCGGCTACACGTTCGTCGCGACACCGCTTCTGAGCGCACAAGGCATTGGCGGCGCTGCCTTTCCGATCGTCATCGCACTTGTCGCTGTGTTGGAAATCTGGACCGCGCGTACCGCGGCGGCACGCGGCTGGCTCCGGTGAGCTTGACGCTTTACGGCATCCCCAATTGCGACACCGTAAAGAAAGCGCGTGCCTGGCTCGACGA
>JANMKS010000353.1:0-12533 GCA_031372155.1 Sphingomonas sp. | reverse complement strand
GATCGAGCTGCTGAAGCGGCACCGCGCGGGCGAAGACGATGCCAGAGTGGCAGAGGGCATCCAGTTGTCGATCAATGCCATCGCGACCGCGCTGCGGAACAGTGGCTGATGTCCTCAACACGCAATTAACCATTCCTGAGGTATCGGAGCCGGATGGATCCTATCAGCCTCGCCTCCACTTCGCGGCCATGTAGCAAACCCGACCTGATCGTCGTCGACGACAGTCGCACGAGCCTGGCGGTCATGGGCCGCCGACTGACGCGGATGGGGTACACATCGGCACTGGTCGATTGCGGGGCGGCCGCGCTCGACATGGTGCAGGCGCGGCGGTTCGACCTGATGCTGCTCGACATGACGATGCCGGTCATGTCGGGACTGGCGGTCCTCCGCGAATTGCGCGCATCGGTCGTGACCTGCGACCTGCCCGTCCTGATGATGACATCGCGAAGCGACCCGGCCGCCGCGGTCGATGCCCTGCGTGAGGGCGCCGACGACCACGTCGTGAAACCGTTCGATTTCGATGTGCTTGCCGCACGTATCGAACGACTGCTTGACCGCGCACGCGCCGTAGAGGCGCTGCGTCGCGCGAATGCCGCGCTTGACGGGCGGATCGCGCAACGGGCGGTCGAGATCGGCGAACTACGCCTCGCGCTTGCCGAGGCCCAGCGCCAGCCGCCCGCGGGGAACTAACGAAACCAGCGGGCGCGGATGAAGTAGATCGCGACCACTGCCGCGACGGCTCCGCAAACCCCGCAGACCCCTGCGAACGCCCAGGGTTGATGCGCGTACGGTATGCCGGCGACGTTCATGCCGAGCAGGCCGGTCAGGAATGTCAGCGGCAGGAACACGAGCGCGACCACCGATATCACGAGGCTGCGCGTATCGATCAGTTCGGCGCGCAAGTCGGTCAGCTGTTCGTGGATCAAGGCCGCCCGTTCGCGAATCGCTTCCAGTTCTTCGGCCATGCGTGCGGCTCGATCAGCAGCCTCGCGCAGGTGCAACCGGTCGTCGTCGGTCAGCCAGTCGGCCTCCACAGTGCTCAGCCGTTCGAGCGCGGCGCGCTGGGGCGCGACAAACCGGCGATAGGCAATGGCCTTGGCACGCGCCTTCGCGATCGTTCGCCGCAGCTGTAGCGCGTTCGATGCCCCGAACATCTCCTCGCAATCGTCCAGCGTGTCACCGAGTTCGGCAACGTCGGGATCGAGTTCTGCGGTGATCGCGGTCGCCAGTACACAGACAAGATCGCCGGGATCGAGAATTTGTCCCGCGACGATGTCGGCAGAAACTGTGTCGAGTGCAGCGAGATCGCGCTTCGTCAGCGAAAAGACCCGTCCGGCGCTCGCCCACAGGCGGACAGAGGCGAGCAGGTCGGGGAAATGGCCCTTCGCCGCATCGGGCCCACGCAGGTTGATGAGCGCGCCGCCGTCGCTGACTTCGGTTCGCGGGCGGGTTTCCTCGGCAACAAGCGCGTTGACGACGATGCGCGGCAGACCCTGTCGTTCAAGCCACTGGGTGGCCGTCTCATCGGCTCCATCCAGATGCACCCAGACCAGTTCGGCAACGCCAAGTGCCGCCGTCGCTTCGTCGCGCGATACGCTCCGCGCCTTTCCGTTTTCAACGACGAAGGCGCGCGCGGTCACGGGCGCATCCTCACTACGAGCGTCAGGCCCGGTTCTGTCGTTGCGGGCGGAGCGCCGGTGAGTTGTGCGGCGTCGGCACGCGCCCTTGCCAGTATCGCGGCCGGAATTGACCCGTCGTGGTAGAGGCGGTCCGCGTTCGCGAAGTGTCGTGCCTGACGCAAGGTAAGATCGTCGGGATTAGCGGAAGAGAGTTCGACGACTACCGTTTCAGCGCCTTGAGTTGCGGTGCCCCAATCGAAGCCGCGCGGCGAGCCGCATGCGCCGAGCACGTCGAGCGGTCCGTTTTGGCCGAGGGCGGCATCGATCGCGCGCCTCCGGTCGAGGGGATCGGGAAAGCGCTCGCGCAATTCTGTTCGTGCATCGGCAAGGAAGAGGGCACGCTGCCCCAGATCGGAGGGCAGGATCGCTTCGAGCCGCTGCCGAAGTGCCTTGGCAAGGCCAGCCGAAGCGCCGCCGGTGCCGATTGCAACGATGACCGGATCACGATCAATAATGGCGGGCAAGGTGAAGTCGCAAAGCGCCGGACGATCGACGGCGTTGACGAGGGTTCCGCGGGCGCGCAGCCGCGCGACGGCGGCCGATGCCTCCGCCTCGTCCTCGATTGCGACAATGGCCAGCACGGATTCTTCATCCTCGCCCACAACGGTGGCCCCGGCCCGGTCGAGCAGCCGTCGCTTGGCATCGGCTCCTTCGCCCTCACCCAGCAAAATCACCGGTCGCCCCTGAAGCCGGACGAAGATCGGCAGGCTATGCAGCTTCGCTCTCCGCGCGCTTCGATCCGTGTTCCAGTGCGACTTTCAACATGGCGACGATCGGATCGGCAAACATAAGGCCGAGCAGTCCGAATGCCGCGCCGAACAAGAGCTGCGCGCCGAGGATGAGCGCGGGGGCGAGGTCGACCGATCGCTTGGCGACCATCGGCACGATCAGATAGCCGTCGACGACCTGCACCGCCAGGTACACGCCGAAAGCATAAAGCCCCATGTCGGCGCCTCCCGAAAAGCCGACGAGCACGATCAGTACGCCCGATATGATCGAGCCGATGTTGGGCAGGAATGCGAACAGCCCTGTCAGGACGCCGAGCAGCCCGGCCATGGGCACATTGCCGATCGTGAGCAGTATCCACGTGCCGAACCCCTCGACCGCCATGCCGATCAAACGCCCCGCCATCAGCCGACGGAGTGTGAATCCCATGTCGTTCAGCGTGTCGTACAGCTGTGCGCGCCGGTCGACGGGGAACATCCAGGCAAGGCCGCGTTCGTAAAGGCGCGGCTCGATCGCAAGAAACACGCCGATGACGACGATCATCACCGCGCTGGTCACGGCACCGACGACCGTACTGACCGCAGAGGTGACGCGGCCGATGGACCCCATCAACTGCTTGCCTATTTCAGATGTGCTGCCCGCGTCGAGCAAGTGCTGGGCATTGGCCCAGAGCATCAGCCGGTCGACCTGTGCCGTGACGACGACCCGCAACCCTTCGGCCTGCGCCGCGAAGGTGCTTCCCGTCAGATAAATTACCCATCCCAGAAAGCCGAGTACGCCGAGCATCACGATGAGCAGCCGCCAGCCGCGTGCGACCGGAAGGATCCGGCCGAGCAGGCGCGCGCCCCCGTCGAGCATCGCCGCAAAAACCACGCCGCCGAAAATCAGCAGCAGCGGTTGCGCCAGAAAGACGAGCAGAGCCACGGCGCCGATGACACCCACCCATACGATCGCACGCTTCAGCTCCTGGCGAACCAGCGGGTCGCGCATTTCGTTGGGACCGGGACGCTCGGCTTCGCGGCTCATCTATTTTCCCGGGCAGCATGAAGACTGGTGCCGGCGCGGCCGTTTCGCAGCGCGCCGAACCACGACAGCGGGTTCCACCATTGGCTCGATCCGTCCAGCGAGAACGTGATGAGTTCCGCACGCCCGCCCAGGTTTTCCCACGGGACAGGACCGCCGAGTCCCTGCCGTGAGAGCGCGACGCGGCTGTCGGCGGACCGGTCCCGGTTGTCGCCCATCAGGAACACGCGGTCGGGCGGGATGCGGATTGCCGCGTAATCGTCGACTTGCCAGTCATAGCCGAGGTCGATCGTATCGTAGCTCCGGCCATTGGGCAGCGTTTCGCGCACGATCGGAAGCTGGCACCAATCGCGACCCTGGCCATCGCGGACGATCGCGCCGGGGAAGTCGGCATCGCGGCAAGGCTGATTGGCATCGACGGCGATCCGCCGAGTGCCCATGCTCCGTCGCTTCACCGGCACACCGTTCAGGATGACTGTGCCGCCACGCACCTCCAGCCGGTCGCCGGGCAGGCCGATAACGCGCTTGATGTAATCCTGGTTCTTGCCCGGCGGCGTTACGATGACGACGTCTCCGCGTTCGGGCAGATGGCCGAACAAGCGCCCCGCCGTAAACGGGAATTCGATGCTCCAGCTTTCCACCGGCTGGCGCAGGATCAGACCCCTGAACACGGCGGCCGGATTGGGAACCGTCGGCGACACGAACGACCAGCCATACGGATATTTGCTGACAACGAGGCGGTCGCCGACGAGAAGCCCCGGCATCATCGACTCGCTCGGTATATAGAATGGTTTGGCGATGAAGCTGTGGAAGCCGAGCACCGCGGCAACCAGCCAGAAAACGCCGCGAACTTCCGCCAGCCAGTCGGTGCCGGCCGAACGCCGTGCTCCTGTTCGAATAGTCGCAATCTCGGCAGTCACGCGGGCGCTTTCGGCAATGCTTCGATAATCACGAACGCCTGTGCCCAGGGATGATCGTCGGTAAGCGTCAGATGGATGTGCGCCTCATACCCTTCGCCTATCATCGCGTCGAGCCGGGCCTTTGCGCCGCCGGTCAGCGCGAGTGTCGGCGCACCCGATGGTGCATTGACGACCCCGATGTCCTTCATAAAGACGCCGCGCCTGAACCCGGTCCCGACGGCTTTGGAAAATGCCTCCTTGGCAGCGAAGCGCTTGGCAAAAGTACCGGCGCGCGTAAACGGGCGCCTGCCGGCCTTTGCGCGTTCGACATCGGTAAAGACCCGTCGTTCGAAGCGTTCGCCGAACCGGTCGAGCGAATTCTGTATCCGCTCGATATTGCACAGGTCGGAGCCGAGGCCGACGATCACGCCAAACCTGCCACAGGGCGCGCGGCGTCCATTCGAGTGCGCATCTCGCGAATACTCGCGTCGAGGCCGATGAAGATTGCCTCGCCGACCAGGAAATGCCCGATATTCAGTTCGGCAATCTGCGGGATCGCCGCAACAGCTGCGACATTGTCGAACGTCAGCCCATGCCCGGCATGCGGCTCGACCCCGTTCTTCACCGCAAGCGCGGCTGCCTCAACCAGCCGCCGCAGCTCCACCCCGTCCGGATCGCCATGGGCATATTTACCCGTGTGCAGTTCGACGACCGGTGCACGCAGTCGGATCGCGGCGTCGATCTGGCGCGCGTCGGGCTCGATGAAAAGGCTGACCCGGATACCCGCATCGTTCAGCCGAGCAATGAGTGGCGCGAGCGTGTTGTGCTGCCCCGCCGCGTCCAGCCCGCCTTCGGTCGTTCGCTCCTCGCGCCGTTCGGGCACAATGCAGGCTGCGTGCGGCTTGTGCCTGAGCGCGATCTCAACCATTTCTGCGGTCGCCGCCATTTCGAGGTTCACCGGTAATTCGGTGCCCGCCATCAGCGCGACGAGATCCTCATCGCGAATATGTCGCCGATCCTCGCGCAGGTGCACGGTAATGCCGTCGCCGCCCGCAGCCTCCACAATCCGCACCGCGCGCAGCGGATCGGGATGCGACCCGCCGCGCGCATTTCTGATCGTCGCGACATGATCGATGTTGACGCCGAGCCGCAGGGTCACGCGGCCCTGCTCCCGGGCTTCACTGCCGAAACTGCCGCGAGTTCGGAGGGCAGTTTATCGGCTTCGTAGCTTGGCACCGACAGCCGGATCAGCGGCGTGAACGGCACGCCGAGGTCGGCGGCACCGTCCGAACGGTCGACGAGCGCGGCTGCAGCAACGACGTTGCCGCCCGCCGCGCGTATTGCGGCGATTGCCTCACGCGAGGAAAGCCCGGTGGTGACAACGTCTTCGACCATGAGGACGCGCTGGCCGGGGTTCAGCGCGAATCCTCGACGCAGTTCGAAGGTGCCTTGCGGTCGCTCGAGAAACAGCGCCTCGACACCCAGGGCACGTCCCATCTCGTGTCCGATGATGACGCCGCCCATCGCAGGAGAAACGACGATATCGATATCCTGATCGATCTTTTCGGCGAGCGCTTGCGCCAGGCGCGACGCCCGCGCGGGGTCCATCAGAACGCGGGCGCACTGAAGATAGCGCGGCGAATGCAGACCCGACGACAGGATGAAATGCCCTTCGAGCAAGGCCTTGGCGCTACGGAATTCGCCCAGAACCTCGTCTTCGGTCATCACCTGCTCCATCGCCACGTGCGTCGCCTGATAGGCAGCGGCCCGCGACATGACAACTGACCCTTGAGACACGCGAAAAGCGCGCGTATAGGCGCGCTGACCGGCCCAGGCGCATTCCCGCCTGCAACTTCGCCGAAGCCAGGAAGTTCTGTTGTCATGACGCCCCTGAAGACCGCTTTTTTCGCCCTTGGTCTGGCGCTCGCCCCTGCCGCAATTGCACAGCAGCCAACCGCCGCCCCAGTGGCGGCGACGCCGGCGGCACCGGCTGCGACTGCGCCAACCCCGGGTATCGGCATGCCGACGCCGGGGGCGATCACGCTGCAACCGCAGGTCACGCCCAACGGCGAAGACGCCCTGTTCATGCACGACGCGATCCTGATGCCAATCATCGTCGCGATCTCGCTGTTCGTTCTCTTCCTGCTGTTCTGGGCGTCGTTCCGGTATCGCCGCTCCGCCAATCCCATACCGTCGAAGACCTCTCACAACACCTTTATCGAGGTTGTGTGGACACTGGTTCCGGTTTTGATTCTGGTGGGTATCGCAATCCCGTCGATCAGCCTGCTCGCCGCGCAGTACAAACCTCCGGGCAAGGATGCGCTGACGATCAAGGCGATCGGCAATCAATGGTACTGGAGCTACGAGTACCCCGACAATGGCGGGTTCGAGCTGACCGCCAACATGCTGAAAGACGACGATGCCAAGGCACGCGGCGAACCACGGCTGCTGGCAACCGACAACCGCGTGTTCGTGCCGGTCGGCCGGGTAATCCGCCTTCTCACAACATCGAACGACGTGATTCACAGCTGGGCCGTCCCTGCGTTCTGGACCAAAATGGATGCTGTGCCGGGTCGCATCAATGAAACGAGTTTTCTCGTTGAAAAGCCCGGCGTGTACTACGGTCAGTGTTCGGAGCTTTGCGGTGCGCGTCACGCCTTCATGCCGATCGCGGTGGAGGCGGTCAGCGAAGCGCAGTTCAACCAATGGGTGCTGTCGAAGGGCGGAACAGTTTCCGGCAAGGGAACGCCGACCTCTGCTCCGGCGGCAATCCCCGCGAGCAACGGCGTGACCATCCAGCCGCCAACGACCACTCCCGCTGCCCCGGCCCCCGTTGCCGCGACCAAGAGCTAAATCATGACAGACATCGCCGCAAATACCCACGCCTTTCAGGCCGACACTCACGAGCATCACCATGATGCCGACCATAAGCCATCGTTCTTTGCGCGCTGGTTCATGTCGACCAATCACAAGGACATCGGTACCCTCTACCTGATCTTTGCGATCATCGCCGGGATCATCGGTGGCGCGATTTCGGGAATGATGCGTGCCGAACTTGCCGAACCGGGTATTCAGTATCTGCAAAGCTGGGTCGGCAGCGGCGCGAGCGCCGACGAGGCCTATCACCTGTGGAATGTCCTGATCACGGCACACGGCCTGATCATGGTGTTCTTCATGGTCATGCCAGCAATGATCGGCGGTTTTGGCAACTGGTTCGTTCCGATCATGATCGGCGCGCCCGACATGGCCTTTCCGCGCATGAACAATATCAGCTTCTGGCTGCTGGTACCGAGCTTCATCCTGCTGTTGGGCTCGACTTTCTTCTCCGGCGGTACCGGCCTTGGTGCGGGAACCGGCTGGACGGTCTATGCGCCATTATCGACCAGCGGTTCCCCGGGGCCGGCCGTCGACATGGCGATCCTGTCGCTCCATCTTGCGGGCGCATCGTCGATCCTTGGCGCCATCAATTTCATCACGACGATCTTCAACATGCGTGCGCCGGGCATGACTCTTCACAAGATGCCGCTGTTCGTCTGGTCGATCCTCGTCACCGTGTTCCTGTTGCTGCTGGCGCTGCCGGTCCTGGCCGCCGCGATCACGATGCTTCTGACCGACCGCAATTTCGGCACGACATTCTTTGATGCGGCGGGCGGCGGCGACCCTGTGCTGTACCAGCATCTGTTCTGGTTCTTCGGCCACCCGGAAGTTTACATCATGATCCTGCCCGGGTTCGGGATGGTCAGCCAGATCATCTCGACCTTCTCCAAAAAGCCGGTCTTCGGCTACCTTGGCATGGCCTACGCGATGGTCGCGATCGGCGTGGTCGGCTTCGTCGTCTGGGCGCACCACATGTTCACGACCGGCATGAGCGTGAACGTGAAGATGTATTTCACAGCGGCGACGATGGTGATTGCGGTTCCGACCGGCATCAAGATCTTCAGCTGGATCGCGACGATGTGGGGCGGCTCGATCAGTTTCAAGACGCCGATGATGTGGGCGATCGGCTTCATCTTCATGTTCACCGTCGGCGGCGTCACAGGCGTCGTGCTCGCGAACGGCGGCATCGATACGTATATGCAGGACACCTATTACGTGGTGGCGCACTTCCACTACGTGCTGAGTCTGGGCGCGGTGTTCTCGCTGTTCGCCGGTTTTTATTACTGGTTCCCCAAAATGTCGGGGCGCGAGTATAACGAGCTGCTGGGCCAGGTACATTTCTGGATGTTTTTCGTCGGTGTGAACATTCTGTTCTTCCCGATGCACTTCCTGGGCACGCAGGGCATGCCGAGGCGCATCCCCGATTACAACGACGCCTATGCCTATTGGAATCATGTCGCGACCTATGGCTACATCCTGATGGCGCTTTCGATGGTGGTGTTCTTCGTGAACCTGGGCTGGTCGCTGTTCGGCGGGCGCAAGGCGGCGGACAACCCATGGGGCGAAGGCGCGACGACGCTCGAATGGACGCTGTCGAGCCCGCCGCCGTTCCATCAGTTCGAGACGCTGCCGAAGATCGATTAGCCGGAGCAAGCCGCGCACATTGCGCGGCGGTGGCCCTCGCCACGCGAACGGCCGGCCGACGCGGGAACACGCGATCGACGAAGCGGGATTTACTCCCGCTTCGTCCAGTTTGAGGATGATATGACCGCCACGACCTACCCTGCCAGCTCCCTGCCCGCCGACTGGCGCGACCTCTTCGCGTTGACCAAGCCGCGGGTCATGCGCTCGGTCGTGTTCACGGCGTTGTGCGGGATGCTGGCCGCGCCGATGGCATTGCCGCCCGCGCTCGGCTTTGCGGCGATCCTCGCGATTGCACTCGCGGCAGGGTCGGCGGGTGCGCTCAACCAGTGGTATGAGGCCGATATCGATGCGCTGATGAAGCGTACTGCCGGACGGCCGCTCCCTGCCGGACGCCTCGACGCGCAAACAGCGCTGCACTTCGGTGTCGGTCTTGGCGTGTTTTCGGTCATCCTCATGTATCTGGCGACGAACGTACTTGCGGCGGCACTGCTTGCGGGATCGATCCTGTTCTATGTGCTTGTCTATACCGTCGGCCTGAAGCGCCGGACGCCGCAGAATATCGTTATCGGAGGTGCCGCAGGCGCGTTTCCGCCGCTGATCGGCTGGGTTGCCGCGACGGGGCAGGTTTCGCTGCTGCCGGTGCTGATGTTCCTCATCATATTCCTGTGGACGCCCCCGCACAGCTGGGCGCTGGCACTGCTGATCCGCGACGATTATGCAAAGGGCGGGGTACCGATGCTGCCCGTGGTGGCGGGCGCGCGGACGACACGCGTGCAGATGTTGTTCTATGCGGTCCTGATGGCGGCGGCGGCGATTGCGCCGTTCGCGCTCGGGCTTGCGGGCGGGCTGTACGGCATTGTTGCAGCCATTGGCTCGGTGATCTTCGTCGGCCTGACCGCATGGTGCCTGGTCGACGACGCTGAAACGCCCGCGACGATGAAGGCCGAACGCGCGCTGTTTGTGTACTCGATCGGCTATGTCCTTGTGATCTTTGCGGCACTGGCCATCGATCGGAATTTGGCATGACCCCGGATGATGAATTCAATCGCCGCCGCAAGACGCGCTCGATCATTACGGCCATCCTGCTCATCGGCATGGTTTTGCTGTTCTACTTCATCACGCTGGCCAGGATCGGCCAGTGATTGCACTGGTCCACGACCGCAAGCTGCGCACGGCAATGCTTGCCCTGATGCTTGCCTGTGGCATGCTGGGTGTCGGCTATGCGAGCGTCCCGCTCTATCGCCTGTTCTGCCAGGTTACCGGCCTGAACGGAACGACCCAGCGGGTTGATACGGCTGCGCCCGGCGGGGTTGCGGGCAAGCAGGTGACGATCCGCTTCGATGCCAATCACGTGCCCGGCCTCCCCTGGGCGTTCAAGCCCGAGCTGGCGACGCAGACGGTGACGATCGGCGCGCGCAACATCGCGTTTTTTACCGCGAAGAACCTGTCGGACAAGCCGGTCACGGGCCGCGCGACCTATAACGTCACGCCGGTTCAATCGGGTGCCTATTTCGACAAGATCCAGTGCTTTTGCTTCACCGAACAGACGCTGGCCCCGGGGCAGGAAGTGCGGATGCCGGTAGTCTTCTACGTCGATCCCAAAATCCTCGAAGACACCGATGCGCGCGATATCGCCGAAATCACGCTTTCCTATACATTCTATCCCGTGGACGCGCCCGCAAAGGCGGGTTAATCGCAAAGCCACGATACCCGAAGGACGAACCGATGGCCGGTGCCAAGAACCACGATTATCATATCTTGCCCCCGAGCATCTGGCCGCTCGTCGGTTCCTTCTCTGCGCTGGCGATGGCGGCGGGCGGCATCACGTGGATGCACGAAGGCCCGGGCGGCGGGTTCATTTTCTTTGCCGGGCTCGCAGGCGTTCTGTTCACGATGTACAGCTGGTGGGCACAGGTCGTGGTCGAAGCGAAGGCAGGGGATCACACGCCCGTCGTGTCGCTTCACCTGCGCTATGGAATGATTTTGTTTATCGCATCCGAAGTGATGTTCTTCGTCGGGTGGTTCTGGGCGTGGTTCGACTTCTCGCTGTTCCCCGTACCGTTGACCGTTACCAATGGGACTGTCGAAAACATGATCGGGCAAGCAGGCGCGGTCGCACAATGGCCGCCGAAGGGCATCGAAGTCATCGATCCGTTCGGCTTTCCGCTGCTCAACACACTGATCCTGCTGTGTTCTGGCACGACCGTCACGTGGGCGCACCATGAGCTGATTCATGGCAACCGCGACGGGCTTAAGAAAGGGCTATGGGCGACGATCATCCTTGGCGCGATCTTCACCAGCATTCAGGCCTATGAATATGCGCATGCGCCGTTCGCATTCAAAGGGCTGAACTACGGCGCGTCGTTCTTCATGGCGACGGGTTTTCACGGATTTCACGTCCTGATCGGCACCATCTTCCTCGCGGTCTGCCTGAAGCGCGCTTACAACGGCGACTTTACGCCGCGCCAGCATTTCGGCTTCGAAGCGGCGGCGTGGTACTGGCATTTCGTCGACGTCGTGTGGCTGTTCCTGTTCGTCAGCATCTATGTCTGGGGCGGCTGGGGCGCACCGTTGCACGGGGGGTGATACCACCCCGCGTCATGGCGGCGCTGTCGGGCCAATGCCCACAATGCGGCGCGAAGACGTTGTTTTGCGGCTTGGTAAAGTTCGCGCCCAAGTGCCGTGCGTGCGGCCTCGATTTCAGTGCGTTCAATGTCGGCGACGGTCCGGCGGCGTTCCTGACTCTCATTATTGGCACACTCATCGTCATCGGCGCGATCTGGCTTGAGCTGGCAGCGAGTCCGCCGTTCTGGGTTCATTTGCTGATCTGGCCCGCGGTGACGCTTGCTGCCGTGCTCGGGTCGCTTCGGGTCGCAAAGGCAGCGCTGCTTCAGGCCGAATTTCGCAACGCCGCGCGCGAGGGGCGCATTCGCAAGTGAAGCGCATTCCGGTCGTACCGACGCTGATCGTGGGACTGGCCGTAGTGGCCATGATCGGCCTCGGCATCTGGCAATTGCAGCGGGCGCACTGGAAAGAGAGCCTGATCGCGCGTTACGCGGGCAACCCCGCGCTCCCCCCCACAATTTTCCCGCGCACTGGCCCGACGCCCGACAGCGCGATGTTCCGCAAAAGCCAGGTCAATTGCTTGCGCGTGGCAGCCTGGCGCGTCGAGGGGGGTCGCACACCGAGCGGCACACCGGGATACCGTCACATTGCCGAATGCACGACGGGTGCCGAGGGGCAAGGCGCGCTGATCGACATGGGCGTTTCCGCCGATCCGAAGATCGTGCCCAAGTGGGCCGGCGGCATTGTCGACGGCTTGATCACCACCGAGCCCAATCGCACCAGCCTGCTCGCTTCGCTGTTCGGAAAGGCACCAGTTTTGCGGCCGATGCTCGTTGCCGACCGCCCGGCACCGGGACTCGCTGCCAGCGCGCCGCCGACGACGCAAGGCATTCCGAACAATCATCGCGGCTATGCCGTGCAGTGGTTCCTGTTCGCCGGGGTAGCGCTCGTGATCTACGCGCTTGCGCTGCGGAAGCGGCTGTTCCCCTCACCGTGAGCCGTTGCTAAGGCTCTTAGCGACTCTTCATCGCCGCACAGGATTTCCAAAAACAATGACCGCCGTCGGACAGGACACTCTCGCCACTCGCTCCATGCTCGATGCCGGGGGGCAATCGGTCGC
>JANMKS010000330.1:0-2860 GCA_031372155.1 Sphingomonas sp. | reverse complement strand
CCTGATTAGCTGCTGGTTGTTATTGTGGTTCGTCCACGTTTAAGACAACCACGACGCGCCTCCAAATGCAGAGAGGCAATTCAATGACGGGACGTTCACTATGACCAAACATCATAGCGGCGCGTGCTCTGGGCACAAAGGCGTGAAGGCGTGGTTCAAGTAGGGTCACCTCCAGAAAGATGAGGCTTGCTTCGCGTTGTGAGGTGATGCCGATGGTCATTCGTTCGGTCACAATCGTCGTGCTGTTATCCGGCGCATTCACAGTCGCTGCGGCATGTGTGGTCGATAGAAAACATGTGGGGCTCTTATGACGAATCTTTCTCCGCGACGGACCGGTCTTATTCGACTGGCGATTTGCTGCTTTGTTGTGGGCAGCAGCACTTTGGCGTGCTCGCCCGGCATCTTCAGCGGCCCATCGAACGGGATTTTCGACATATTGATTAACCTGCCGCCAGGGGGGCGGTCTTGTAACCCTCCCCCGAGCTGCCCTGGGGCGGGCGCGAAGTGCGAGCGGTGCGTGATATATGCGATTAAACTGCAGACGCTCCAGTTCACTGGGTCGGGGTTTATCAGCTTGGGTTCGGGCATCGACATCACTAAGACCGCACAATGGTCGTCCTCGAATGCGGCGGTCGCTACGGTCAATACGTCTGGCCTACTGACGTTAAACGGCTTAGGGGTTGTCGTTATTCACATGGCGTATCAGGGCTTTGATGACCATCTCACGGTCACCATCACGGACCAATAGCTCAGATTGACGCACGACCGACCGATGCTCGACGCACAGCCGCCCGGCGCTGAAAGCGATTTAAGTTGAGGCGGAACAGAAGGCGGCACGGGTCATTTTGCAGCTCGAACCTGTCGTGCGGAAGATTTACGAAAACAATCTCTCGGATGCACCGGACGCCGACGTGCGCCGCGTGCTTGCCGGTCAGGTGGGTATCGCAATGAGGATGTGACCAGCGGCGTTGATACCTTCGGCCGTCCGCTTCGGTCGCACGTGCGCCGGATCATCGAACCGGCCGAAGGCGCGGTCGTCGTCCGCATCTTCGAGCTATACGCGTCAGGCCTCGGGTTGAAGGCGATTGCGAAACGATTGACCAATGAACGCGTCGAGCCGCCGACGCCGTTTGTTCGACGCGACCCGACCAAGGTGCAGCCGCTGGGCCGCTGGGCTCCGGCGACTATCGGGGCCATCCTCGGGCGCGAACTTTATCGCGGCATCCTGGTTTGGAACCGATCCCAGAAACGCGACGATTGGGGTAAACAGAAGCAAAGGCCGCGTCCCGCGTCCGACTGGAAACGGGTGCCGGTCCCGGAACTGCGGATTGTTTCCGACCGTCTATGGGCGAGCGTTCAATCGCGGCGTGCGGACAGTGCGGGTAAGGCGGTTCGATTTGAGAGTGGGCGGATATCCGGCCGACCTCCCAAGCACGCGACGCAGAACCTGCTCGCCGGATTGGCGACCTGCGGACATCGAGGACCGGACGGCAAGATTTGCGGCGGCGGCCTGATCGTCGAGACCAGTGCTCGGAAGCGCGGGCGTATCCCTGAGTACGTTTGCTTTCGCCATCGGACCAACGGCACCTGCGACAACGCCCTGCGTATGCCGGCCGAAGAGATGAACGAAGCAGTATTACAGGCCATCGAGGAGCACGCGCTCACGCCGGAAGCGATTGAGCGCGTGATCCAGCTGACCGAACTGGATGATGTGCAGGATCGCCAGAAGGCTTTGGCCCGCCAACGCCAAGACTTGGACAAGCGCATCGCTCGTTTGATAGCGGCCGTCGAAACCGACGGTGACGTAACGTCGTTGGTCGCGAAGCTGCGCGAACTGGAGGCGCGTCGAGCGGCGGTCGATGAAGACCGGGCCAACCTCCGGCCGGTGCCCCGGCTCGAAGCACGCGTCGTCGAGCACCGGCTGGCCGAGTGGCGGCGGCTGCTACGGCAGAGCACGACCCAAGGCCGCGCCGTCTTGCAGCGGGTCCTGTGCGGCCGAATTACGTTCACGCCCCGCGTTAACCCTGATAGCGGCGTCGTGGACGGCTACAACTTCTCAGGCCCTACCCGCTTCGAGAAGCTGTTCGCAGGGATCGTGGTAGAGGAGGTGTCGTACTTTGCCCCCGGCGATGTTTGCGGGACCGAGGATATCGGCCCCGAAGACACCTTCGACGGCGACTACGGCCGAATGCTCGATGCGGTTTTGCGGAAAAGGGATGGCGTCCCCGACGGGATTCGAACCCGTGTTTTAGCCTTGAAAGGGCCACGTCCTAGGCCTCTGGACGATGGGGACGCGAAGGCGAGGCGAACGAACACGAAATCATATCACGGCGCCTTGGGGCGGTTCGTGGACCGACGCCGCGGACGCCGACCCAGGACCGTCACGGTGGCTGCGACGTCCAACGGGCGGTGCGGGGGCGACTCAATGCGTCGCGGCACGGTTGTTGGATGAACTGGCCGCATGGATGACACCAACACACCGACAGTCGAGATGTCGCTCGAAGCGCTGAGCGAGGCGGTGGGCAAGGCGTCGGAAGATCTGCGCGCCGTCCGCGGCGCGCTGGATATCGCCCGCGCCGACATCAGTGCGCGCAATACCTCGATGTCGCGCGAGGTCGTCGGCCACGCCGAGCAGGTGATCGTCCACCTGCGCGAAGCCGACGAGAGCCTGCGCGATGTCCTGAAAGATCTCGCGCGGCGCGACTAGATCACGATCTACGCCTTCGCGTGGCTCGGCCGTTGCCGTCCCCGCGCGTCTTTTCTCGTGGCGGGCGGTGCGTCGCCCGCCGGCCTCGGCCTTGGATCGGCGCCTGGGCGAGCCCCGACCGGCAGCGTCACCGTGAACGTGGCTCCTCGATCC
>JANMKS010000272.1:0-10853 GCA_031372155.1 Sphingomonas sp. | reverse complement strand
GCGATGCTGATGAACTTCCCGCGCTTCAACAAGATGAAGGGCATGGGCCAGATCGTGTCGTGGAGCGTCCGCGACGAGAGCCTGCATTGCGAAGGCATCACCAAGCTGTTTCACGCGTTTTGTGCAGAGCGCAATTGCCTGACCAAGGCGGTGCGCGATGACATCATGGACGTGTGCCAGAAGACCGTCCGGCTGGAGGATGCGTTCATCGACCTCGCGTTCGAACAGGGTCCGGTGCCGGGCATGTCGCCTAAGGAAATCAAGAAATACATCCGCTACATTGCCGACTGGCGGCTGGGACAGCTCGGCTTCAAGCCCATTTACATGATCGAGGACCACCCGCTGCCATGGCTCGCGCCATTGTTGAACGGCGTCGAGCACGCCAACTTCTTCGAAACCCGCGCGACCGAATATTCAAAGGCCGCGACACGCGGAAACTGGGGCGAAGTCTGGGACAGCTTCGACAAGCGCAAAGGCGCAAAGGCAGCGGGCGAAGCGGCGAATGAGGATGTGGCCGAGAGCGTGGTGGATATGTTCGGGATGGTCGGTGTCGCGGCGGAGTAGTTGAGCGAGGACGATCAACCGCAGTCGCCCAATGTCTTCGCAGGCGTCTTCGTCAGTCGGTCCCTGGGCACAGCTGGCCGATCATGAACATGCGCCATTGCCGCGCTCTCCGCAGCGCGCGGGCGTGGCCGCTTGCTTCCTGACTTACCGCACCGACTTGGCGAAAATCCTGAGTTCTTGAACGATCCGCGCAACAAGCCGCAGGTCGCGGCGGATGCGGCTTTCGAGCCAGGCGGGCGTGTGCGTGCGCTCGATCGCGAGGCGCGACTGGAACGGCGAGCGTTTGTTGAGGCGAGGGCCACCGTCGCACGAATAGTAACGGGCATAGCCCGCGCTCGCCATGCTGGCGAGGACGCGCCGGTCATAGCTCCCGAAAGGAATCGCAGCCTCGTCGATCGGAAGGCCGAGCAAGTCCTGAAGCTTCAGTCGCGAATCGTGCATTTCGGCGTGCAGCGCATTCCTGTCGATGCGCCGCCAGTCCAGATGCCCCATCCCGTGCGAACCGATGGTGTGGCCCGCCGTGGCAAGTGCGCGGACATGCGCGAGGTCCATGTAGCTTTTCGCGCCGAGCTTGTCGGCCAGGACGAAGAACGACGCACGGATGTCTGCGCGCTCGAGCCGGGCGGCAACGACATCGTGATCCGAAGCATTGGCATCGTCGAAAGTCAACGCGATGTTAACCCAGGGACTAAGCGTGCGCTTGAGCTCGATCAGCTCGTCGAGCTGCGCGGGTTCAATCCAGTAACGTTCCTCGTCGGGCTCGTAATCGCGCGACGACCTGCCGACCCCGTGCAGACAGACATTATATTCGGGAATGTCCCTCACTCTCTGGTGCACCGCCCCGGTCATCGTGATCGTGCCAATGTATGCCGTACCCTTTGCGCGATGGCGATTGCAAACGCGGTCGACTTTCCCGGTGCCCGGTCGAAATTGGGACAGGCGGTGACCACCTCACCGCCCATGCGCTGTTTAAAGCGAAAGACGTCGGGATTGGCCACTTCGTCGATGCCGCCCAGGTCGTAACGCGAGAGGGCGAGTGCGTGGGCGCGCTCGATTGCTGCCCATTGCAGCACGAAGGCGGCGCGCAGATCGCGACCGGGTGCACTCGCCGCCCCCAGAAGGTACACGGCGGTGTCGCCCGAATAGGAGCCGACGTGGCCCGCCACCACTTGGCCTTCGTGGAGCGCGAGATGAAGTTCGATGCGTTCGGAGCCGGGCGCATCGGCGGCGACGTCTGCGAAGAACCCCGGGCCTTGCGCGGCCGAGAAGCCTTTCGACGCAGCGAGATCGGTGAAAAGCGGCTGAAAGCGCGCGAAATCGGCCGGGTTCGATGACCGTATGATGTGCAGGGCGTTGCGTTCCCCTCGCGACAGGTCGGTGCGCCACTTGGGATGGAGCGACTTCCTGATCTCGTCGAGCGGACGAGCGAGGTCCAGCATGAGCGTGCGGTAGGGCGGTTGCGTGCCTGCTGCGAACCCCCGGCCTTTCAGGAGCGTCGCGGCGTCTGCGATGGCAATCGGCGGCGCGATGCGCAGCAACAGGCGGCGTCGCGTGACATAGTCACCAACCAGCGCGTCGACGGCGTCGGCCCAGATCTTGGGGTCGCAGACCGGCCCACGGTGGACATAGGCGAGGCCGAAGCCGACGACGGGAACGCGCTTGATGCGGACCGCGGCATAGCCGACCGGTTCGCCATCGCGTTCGATCGCGACGTATTCGCACGTCGCGGAAACAGCGCGCGCGGCGACCTCTGCATAGCTGCAGCGCTGTTCATAACCGGGGCCAGCAAATCGTTCGCAAAGCGATTCGGCTGCGACGCGGTCGATCACGCGAAGGTCGAGCTGTGTTACGTGATATCCCCGTCTGACATCCACCCTGTGTCAGACTCTGGCGATTATGTCAGCGTCGTTTCAGGGGCATGACCGTCACAAGACGGGACGTTAGACTATTCCGCCTCGCCCGTCGCGTCCGCCGCGTCGTCGGTCGGCCCGTCGGCGTCCTTGAACCAGACCTCCACCGGGCCGGTCAGCTTGACCGTCAGCGGTGCACCCTTGCGGTCGACCTTCTTGCCGAGCGAGACGCGCACCCAATTTTCGGAAACGCAATATTCATCGACGTCGGTACGCTCGGTGCCCTTGAAACGAACGCCGATACCGCGTTCGAGCAATTCCGCGTTGTAGAAGGGCGATGAAGGGTGTGCGGCGATGCGGTCCGGGGGCGTTTCGGTCATGCCCCGCGCTTACACGATTTGTCCGCGCAGGCAATTGACCACGATATGCTGGTGGAGCTGAGCGGGATCGAACCGCTGACCTCGTCATTGCGAACGACGCGCTCTCCCAACTGAGCTACAGCCCCTCACCGGCATCTTCGCAACGGCCCGGCCGCGGCGAAGGGGCAAGCCTTTAGCTTTGCCGCGCCCGTGATGCAACGCCCGTCCGCAGGGTCGTTCCGGCTGCAGCAATCGGTTCGTCGCAGCAGCTCTCGCCGCGGGGAACGCCGCCGATACCCGTTCGTTTTCCTTGCTCGCAGATCCTGGACCGGAGTTTCTCGGGCACTTACTGATTGACCCCATCTCATAAGCGAGCCGGGGCACGATGCCCGGCCCGTTTTCTTTGCGTGCACGATGCGTTTCGGTTTAGGACCCGATCAACGACACACGGGAGAGACACGATGCGCGCATGGACCCTGAAATCACGCCCCTCGGGAATGCCCACCGGCGACAATTTCGAATTGAAGGACTTCGGCACCGCGCCGCTCGCCGACGGACAGATCCGGGTGACGAACAGCTGGCTGTCGGTCGATCCGTACATGCGCGGCCGCATGAACGACGTGAAGTCCTATGTCCCGCCGTTCGCACTCGGCGAGGCGATGACCGGCGGCGCCGTGGGCATGGTGACCGAGAGCAAGGCCGATGGCTATGCCGTCTGCGACAAGGTCATGCACATGTTCGGCTGGCGTGACGAAGCGGTTATCGACATTGCCGAAGGCGGGCCGATGGGCGCGAACAAGCTTCCCGAAACCGGGCTTCCCATCCAGACCTTTCTGCACAATCTGGGCCTGACCGGCGCGACCGGATATTTTGGCCTGCTGGAAACGGCGGCGGCGAAGGCGGGCGACATCGTATTCGTGTCGGCGGCGGCGGGCGCGGTCGGTTCGGCGGTCGTCCAGATTGCGAAGGCCAAGGGGATGACCGTCATCGGGTCGGCGGGCGGCGCGGACAAATGCGGGTGGGTCAAGGATCTGGGTGCCGACGCCTGTGTTGATTACAAGGCCGGCCCCGTCCTGCCGCAACTGATCGAAGCGGCGCCCAAGGGGATCGATGTGTATTTCGACAATGTCGGCGGCGAGCACCTCGACGCGGCGCTTGCGACCGCGCGACTTAATGCGCGCTTTGCGATTTGCGGTCTGATCGACGTTTACAACACCGGCCAGGCGATGCCGCTCAAATATTTCGCGCGCGTGATCGGCATGCGTATCCGCATCGAAGGGCTGCTGTTCAACGATTTCGTCGGCCAGATGGGGAAGTTCATGGCCGATGCAGGGGCGATGATCGCGAGCGGCCAGCTCCAATCGCGCGAGACGGTATTCGACGGGCTGGAAAAGGCACCCGATGCCTTCATGGGCCTTTTTACAGGAGCCAATACGGGCAAGATGCTCGTAAAGATTTGAGCGTCAGGCTGCCCGTCGCGGCTCTTCGAGTGTCAAGTGTGCAATGTAGCCCGAGCGGCTCTTGCCTGCGGCCTGCGCAAGAGCATCCAGCCGCTTGAGCACGCGACGCGGCAGCGTGATGTTGACGCGTTCGACCGTGTCGTCGAGTAATGCAGGGTCGAGCGTCAATACGCCGAAGGTCCAACCTGCATAAAAGGGATTCGTCCGAAGCGCCTCCAGAGTCGTTGGAGGAGGTATCGAGTCGCCCCTGTCCAAGGCGGTATCGATCCAGGCAGCAGCGGCTTCTTCGGATGCAAGCATTGCCTCGTCCAGCGTGTCGCCTGCCGAAAAGCAACCCGGAAGATCTGGCACCACGATGCCGAAGGCGCTCGTCGCGTCGCCCGGTTCGATCGCAATGGGATAGCGCATGGCCACTCTCAAAGTCCTGCTTGTTTACGAATGACGGCAACCAGCCCCCGTCCCAAATCTTTTTTTGGATGTGGAACGACCACGTGCCCTGAACGCCCCACGCGTACGAAGACGTGATGCGACCCTCGCACCCGGTCAAGTGTCCAACCCGCGTCCATCAGCTCGCGGATCAAATCCTTGCTTGACATCGTGCGTATCATACACACGCCTAATGATTGCGCAACCGTCCGCATTGCCGCGCCGCAGCAAACGCTGTAACGGCGCGGCATGCTCAATCTGAACGGCATTACGGTGCGCCTTGGCGGGCGGACGATCCTCGACCGTGCGACGGCGACGTTGCCGCCGCGTTCGCGTGTCGGGCTGATCGGGCGCAACGGCGCGGGCAAGACGACATTGATGAAAGTCATCGCGCAACTGAGCGAGGCCGACGGCGGTACGGTCGAAATGCCCAAGGCGACGCGCATCGGCTATATCGCGCAGGAAGCGCCCTCGGGCACGACGACTCCGTTCGAGGCTGTGCTGAGTGCCGATGTCGAGCGCGCCGCATTGCTGAACGAAGAACAGCATACCGAGGATCACCACCGCATCGGAGAAATCCACGAGCGGCTGATCGCGATCGACGCGCATGCGGCACCCGCACGGGCGTCGCGCATCCTTGTCGGGCTCGGTTTCGATGAGGACATGCAGCACCGCGCGCTCGACAGCTTTTCGGGCGGATGGAAAATGCGCGTGGCACTGGCCGCGTTGCTGTTTTCCGAACCCGACCTGCTTCTCCTCGACGAACCGTCTAATCACCTCGACCTCGAAGCGACGATGTGGCTGGAAAGTTTCCTGAAAAGCTATCGTGCGACGATGGTGCTGATCAGCCATGAGCGTGACTTGCTCAACAATGTCGTCGATCACATCCTCCACCTGGAAGGCGGCAAGACGACGCTTTACCCCGGCGGGTACGACGCGTTCGAGCGGCAGCGCGCGGAGCGGCTCGCCCAGCTTGCCTCGGCACGAGCGGCGCAGGATGCCCAGCGTGCCAAGCTGCAGGATTACGTCGCGCGCAATTCGGCGCGGGCATCGACCGCCAAACAAGCGCAGTCGCGCGCAAAAATGCTGGCCAAGATGCAGCCGATCGCTTCGGTGAGCGAAGACCCCGGCCTGACTTTCGATTTCCCCAGCCCCGACGCGCTTAAGCCGCCGCTCGTCACGCTCGACATGGCGGCGGTCGGGTATTCGGAAACGCCGGTGCTGCAGCGGCTCAACTTCCGGCTCGATCCCGATGACCGGGTTGCGCTGCTCGGCCGCAACGGCAACGGCAAGACGACGCTCGCGCGATTGCTCGCGGCGCAATTGCCCGCGATGGAGGGCGCTATTGCCGCCTCGGGCAAGATGCGGGTCGGATATTTCACGCAATATCAGGTCGAGGAACTCGACCGCGACGACACCCCGCTCGAACATATGACCCGGATGATGAAGGGCATGTCGCCGGGTGCGGTTCGTGCGCAGCTTGGGCGTTTCGGATTTTCGGGCAACAAGGCAGTGACTCAGGTCGGCAAGCTGTCGGGCGGCGAGCGCGCGCGCCTTGCCCTGGCGCTGATCACGCGCGAGGCACCGCACATGCTGATCCTCGACGAGCCGACCAATCACCTCGACGTCGACGCACGCGAGGCGCTGGTGCAGGCGCTCAATGCGTATGACGGCGCGGTCGTCATCGTCAGCCATGACCGTCACATGATCGAGCTGACCGCCGACCGGCTGGTGCTGGTCGATCAGGGGACGGCACAGGAATTCGCCGGGACACTCGACGACTATACCGACCTGATCCTGAAAGGCGCGAGCCAGAAGGGTTCGGGGCCGGACGCGCCGAAGCGCGACAAGAAAGAGGAGCGCAAGGCAGCGGCGGCGGCGCGCGAAAAAGAGGCCGCGGCACGCAAGGCGCTGAGCGCAGCGGAAAGCGCGCTGGCTGGGCTGACCGACCGTCGCAGCGCGCTTGAACGTGCAATGTTCGACCCGAAGTCGGCAACCGGCGATGATGCGACGCTGACAATGACCGAATTGATGAAGTTGCGGGCCGAAATCGCGACGCAGATTGAAAAGGCCGAGGCGAGGTGGATCGAGGCCGGTGAATTGCTCGAACGCGTCTGAATCGACGGCGCTTTACGTTGTGGCTACGCGGCCGGCTTCATGCCGAGGTGCGCGAACGGGTCGGGTCGCTCGCGTTGTGCCTTTGCCCATCTGGACAATTCCCAGACGTCATAAGGGCGATCGAACGAAAGTCCCGCCATGCCACCCGCCGACCAGCGCACTGTCCCCGCGACCAGCGGCAGTCCCTCGACCGCTAGCCGCATTTCGAGGCCCAATCCAAGCGGGACGCCAACGAAAATCTTTGCGCCTTTTTGTGAGATGTCGGTCGTCACGACCTGGAAGGCCTCATGGCCGACGCGAAGCTGGGCCTGAGCGTTGACCGAAAGCCGTGGCGGACGCGCGCGCTGATCCGGGTCGGACCGCGCGCTTAGGACGCGCGGCAGGTCGATTTCCTCGGCGAACGCAAAACCCACGACGCCGTCGCGCGTCCATGCTACGCGCGCACCGACCGGATCGATGAAGCGCAGGTCGATACTGACGCGTTCGTCGATACCAAAGGGCGACGCCACGTGCGCCATCGCTCCGCCGGGCGAAAGGTTGCGCAACATGCACAGTTCCTCACCCGACAAGCGGGTAACCTTACCCACGCGAAAGATCGTGACAAAGCGCTCGCCCTGCCGGCGCTCGACGGTCGGACCGGACACGGGTTCGTCAACAGTTTTCAGCGCCGACATCGTTACTCCTGCCTCAAAATCTCGAAAGCTGACCGGCCTTGCACTTTCGGCCTTGATCGCAAGTTATCGGAAAGCCGTTAACCACGCTTACTCGCGGACCCTGCTGCTATTACGGTAAAGATACTGATGGCTTAAGCGCGAATTGGGCGGAAGGCATCGCGGATAGCTTGGCACATGCACCGTCGTCCTATCGCGGTTCCAGACGATCTGTTACCGCCCCTGTCAGGGGGAACAGATGAGCGAAATCGAAAACGAAAGTGCTTTCAATTTCACGGGGTCGTGGAAAGAATTCGCACCGATCGCCTTCACCAACTTGCTACTGACGATCGTCACGCTCGGCATCTACCGGTTCTGGGCAACGACGCGCGTGCGCCACTACCTCTGGAGCAAAAGCGTCTTCATCGACGAGCCGCTTCAGTGGACCGGAACGGGCAAGGAACTGCTGATCGGGTTTCTCCTGGCGCTGATTGTATTCGGACTGCCGTTTCTCGCCATCCAGTACGGGCTTCAGGCGCTGGTGCTGCGTGGCTATGTCGCTGCTGCCGCCGTGTCGGGCTTCGTGCTGTACTTCGGTCTGCTGTACTTGCTTGGCCTCGCCCGATTCCGCGCGCTCCGTTACCGGCTCAGCCGCACCTGGTGGCGCGGCATTCGCGGCGGCAGCAACGATAACGGGCTTGCCTATGGCTGGTCCTATGTCTGGAAAACGCTGATCGGCGGCTTTGCGCTCGGGCTGCTGATTCCGTGGTCGATGACCGACCTCTGGAACCAGCGCTGGCGCGCGATGAGCTTCGGGTCGCAGCCGATCGAATCCGCGTCGCGACCGGGGCCGATCATGAGCCGGTTCCTGTTGTTCTACCTCGTTCCCTTCGCGGCATTCATCGTCGCCGGTGCCGCCATCGGTGCCACGCTCGCAAGCGGGAGGCCCAGTGCGGGCCTTGGCGCAACGATCTTTGCGTTGGTCCTGCTCTTTTACGTGGCTCTGCCGCTGATCGGACTCGCCTTTTATGCGGCGTTCTTTCGTAACGCGCTTGGCCACATGGAATGGGCAGGACTGCAGTTCGGGTTCGACGCACGGACGAAGGATTGGCTGAAGCTTTTTCTCGGCAGTGTCGGCCTCGTCATCGTGACACTCGGCGTTGGTCTCATCTTTCTGCAATATCGCAACTGGAGCTTCTTCATGCGGCATTTGCAGGCTTATGGCGAAATCGACCTCCACGACCTCGAGCAATCGACCACGCACGCGCCGACGCAGGGCGAGGGCCTGCTCGACGCATTAGACGTCGGCGCCATCTGACATGGATGAAGGGGTAGCGGCGCACCTTTACGACGGGCGCGTCGCGGTGCGGCACGACGTTTACGTCCGGCGCATTGGCGACGAACTCGATCTCGGAGATTATGGCCGGGTCGCTGCCCGCGATCTTCTGCCCGTCGGTCACAGTGCGCTCGTCTTCGGACGGCAGGCTGTGCCCGGCTGGCGACTGACTTTCCCCGTGGCGCCAACCGCCGATATCGTCTATCTCCTGCCGGGCCGCCAAAAATATGGCGCATGGATCGACCGCTTCGGTATTGCCCCTGTCGCCGCCGTTCTCGGGACGGTTTCGCTCGCACTGGTGCTCATCGGGCTGAAGGCGCCCGAATATCTGGCACCGCTCGTTCCGTGGAGCGTCGAGCGATCGATCGGTAACGCGCTCGTCGGCGATCTTGACGGCAAATTCTGCAACGCACCGGGCGGGCAGGCGGCGCTCGATGCGGTGGTGGCACGAATCGATCCCGGCGGGGTTCGGACCAAAGTGCGGGTCGTGAACGTGCCGGTCGTCAACGCCGTCGCGCTGCCGGGCGGCACCATCCTCATTTTCGATGCGCTGTTGGCACAGGCGCGGTCCCCCGACGAACTGGCGGGCGTCATCGGGCACGAGATGGGGCATGTCCGCAAGCGCCACGTCATGCAGGCACTGTTGCGGCAGGCGGGCCTAGGCATTCTGCTGGGCGGCTACGGCGGGAATATGGGCGGGACGATGAACGCGCTCGCATCGGCCAGCTATTCGCGCGGCGCAGAAAGTGCCGCCGATGCCTATTCGATCGATGCCCTGCGGCGCGCCCGCATCGACCCCGCCGATACCGCACACTTCTTCGTTAAACTGGCCAGGGACGAGGAGCGGCTGGGCGCGGCCGGGCGCGCCCTGTCGTACGTGGCAAGCCATCCTGTTTCGACTGCACGGGCAAAGGCATTCGCCCAGAGCGGTTCGCCACCGGCTGCCTACAGTCCAGGGCTCGACGCCGCCGGCTGGAAGCGCCTGTCGACGATCTGCTCAGCCGATGCCGCCCGCAAGAAGGACAAGCCATATGATTTCTTCTCGTGAGAGGGAGCCTCCGCGTTCCGCCACCGTTCAGGTCATAGCGACGAAGTTTTCGAGCATCGCTTTTACCAAGGGCTGATATGATCGCCATCGTTCTTCTGGCCGCAGCTGCACCGGCCGTTTCCGCTGATGCCGCCCGCTTCGAAGCCTGTGCGGCGCTGGCCGAAAGTGCGCCCGATCGCGCCGTCGCTGAAGCCAACGACTGGCGCCTTGCGGGTGGGGGCGTGCTTGCGCGCCAATGTGCGGGCCTCGCTTATGTGCGGCAGGCGCGCTGGACCTCGGCGGTCAGCGCGTTCGAGCTGGCCGCGCGCGAGGCGGAGGTCAAGCGTGACGGCCGGGCGGCGGTCCTCTGGGTGCAGGCGGGCAACGCGGCGCTGGCCGGAAACGACCCGGCGAAGGCGGCACAATTTCTCGACGCCGCAATCGCGCGGGGCCAGCTTCAGGGCGATGCGCTCGGCGAAGCCTATCTCGATCGCGGCCGGGCGCGTGCTGCGCTCGGGCAACTTCCCGCGGCACGGACCGACCTCGATCAGGCAGTTAGGCTCGTGCCCGCCGATCCTCTGGGCTGGCTGCTGTCGGCGACGCTTGCCCGAAAGACCGGCGACCTTGCCCGTGCCCGCAGCGACATCGGCGAAGCCGCGACCCGTTCGCCCGACGACGCCTCGGTGGCGCTCGAAGCAGGCAATATCGCGATCCTGTCGGGGCGCACCGATGCGGCCCGTACTGCCTGGGAAGCGGCAATCCGCATTGCCCCTGACGGTCCTTCGGGTCGGTCGGCTGCGGAAGCACTGGGACGACTCGGCAAGGGGGAGTAGGGTCCGCGCATGAAATACCTTCACACCATGATCCGCGTGTCCGATCCCGACGCCACCATTCGTTTTTTCGAACTGCTCGGGCTGAAGGAGCAGCGTCGCTTCGACAACCCGGCGGGTCGCTTCACGCTCATCTTTCTGGCGGCACCCGGCGACGAGGACGCGCAGGTCGAACTTACCCACAACTGGGACGAGGAGGGCTATGGCGAGGGCCGCAATTTCGGCCATCTCGC
>JANMKS010000226.1:0-1890 GCA_031372155.1 Sphingomonas sp. | reverse complement strand
TTGTCCGCAGCCAGCCTGCGCACCAGTGAAAATCCGTTCGAATGCACGCCCGATGACGCCAGCCCTAAGATGATATCACCTGCTTGCACGGCCGACCCCGTGACAACCTGCGCGCGTTCCACGGCACCGACACAAAAACCCGCTAGATCATAATCGCCCTCGGCATACATTCCGGGCATCTCTGCGGTTTCGCCGCCGATGAGTGCACATCCTGCCAGCTTGCACCCCTCCGCAATGCTCGCAACAACGCGCGTAGCCACTGCTTCGTCGAGCTTCGCGCTCGCATAATAGTCGAGGAAGAAGAGGGGCTCAGCCCCCTGCACGATCAGATCATTGACGCACATTGCGACCAGGTCGATGCCGACGCCGTCATGCCGGTCGAATTCGATCGCCAGTTTCAGCTTGGTGCCGACACCATCGTTTGCCGCCACCAGCAGCGGATCGATAAAGCCCGCCGCCTTCAAGTCGAAAAATCCACCGAACCCGCCGAGCTCTGCGTCCGCCCCCGATCGTCGCGTCGCCTTTGCCAGCGGTGCGATGGCCCGCACCAGCGCGTTTCCGGCGGCGATGGAAACGCCCGCCTGCTTGTACGTATAGGGTTCTTCGTTGTGCGTGCTGTCGACCATCTCGAGCCGCCTAAACACATCGCGCTTGGATTTCCACGGGCAACCCGTCAAAAGGCGCGCCGTGAAGTCACGCCTTCTCCCGATCCTCCTGTCCGTTGCCGCCCTCGGGCTGGCTGCCGTTGTCTATGCGCAGATCGAAGGCGGTGATCGCGGCGTTGCACCGCTTGATTCGTCGGGAGCATTCGAAGTCTCCGGCATTACAGTCGACGTTGCTGCGAAGACCGCCGAGGCGGCACGGCTTGGCGGCTGGCGGCTGGCACAGCGAAAGGGCTGGCAGATGCTCTGGGCGAAAACGCACGGCGGAAGCCTGGGCGCGCCGGGGCTGAGTGATTCGGACCTCGATTCGATCGTCGCTGGGATCGTGGTCGACGATGAGGAGATTGGCCCGCGGCGATATGTCGCGAAGCTGGGCGTTTTGTTCGATCGGGCACGTACTGGGCAAATCCTGGGCATAAGCGGAGAAGTTTCGCGCTCCGCTCCGTTGCTCGTCGTCCCGGTGCAATGGTCAGGCGGCACGGCCGTCACGTTTGAGGAACGCACGGATTGGCAAAAGGCGTGGGCGCGGTTCCGCTCCGGCAGCAGTCCTATCGACTATGTCCGCCCCAGCGGCACCGGACCCGATCCGCTGCTTCTCAACTATGGGCAGACTCTGCGACCGGGTCGCCTGTGGTGGCGCGCGCTGCTCGACCAGTACGGTGCAGCCGACGTGCTCGTGCCTCAGGTACGGCTGGAACGGCTGTGGCCGGGTGGTCCGGTCATCGGGCATTTCAGTGCGCGCTTTGGCCCCGACAATCGCGAGATCACCTCTTTCACGCTGCGCGTTCCGTCGAGCGATGCGCTGCCGGCTATGATGGATGAGGGCGTTCGCCGCGTTGATGCCGCCTATTCACAGGCGCTCGCGTTCGGAACGCTTCGTCCCGACCCGTCGCTCGTCTTCGAGACGCCGATCGACCCATCGTCACTCATCACAAACGCGATCGATGCTTTGCCGGTGGAGGGTGAGGATGTTTCGGCCAATCGGACGGCTGAGACCGGTACGACAACGACGGTTACGGTGCAGTTCGAAACGCCCGATGTTGGATCGGTGAGCGCCACGGAGGCTGCGGTTCGCGGGATCCCGGGCGTGGCTTCGCTGAGCACGACCAGCCTTGCGCTCGGTGGAGTATCGGTGATGCGCGTGTCGTTTGGGGGGGACATTGCCGCCCTGCGTGCGGCACTTTCGGCCCGCGGGGTCCGGGTCGAGGAAGGGAGCGGAACGCTTCGT
>JANMKS010000218.1:0-2374 GCA_031372155.1 Sphingomonas sp. | reverse complement strand
TGCCAGGGAGGGGACGGCGTCCCCGGCCAGCAGCAATCCGAAAAGCCGTCGAAGCGCGCCGCGATCCGACAGGCCAAGCATGTCACGGACTTGCGTCGCGAGGACGGCCCCACCCCCGTCTAGATCGGCATGAGCGATTGCCTGATCGAGAATTGATAGCCCATCGCGAACCGACCCTTCGGCCGCGCGCGCAATCAGAGCGAGCGCTTCGGGTTCGGCGCTTACCTGTTCGGCCTCTGCAATTTGGGCAAAATGGGCGGCCAGCCTGTCTGCTGGGATGCGACGCAGCTCGAATCTCTGACACCGGGAGAGCACCGTTACCGGCACCTTGTCGACCTCGGTCGTGGCCAGGATGAATTTCACGTGCGCCGGTGGCTCTTCGAGTGTCTTCAGCAAGGCATTGAAAGCGGGTTTGGACAGCATGTGGACTTCGTCGATGATGTACATCTTGTAACGTGCCGAAACGGCGACGTAACGCACTGCATCGGTCATTTCGCGAACGTTATCGACGCCGTTGTTCGAGGCGGCATCGATCTCGATAATATCGATATGGCGCCCTTCGGCAATCGCAATGCACGGCTCGCACTGGTCACAAGGGTCTATGGTCGGTCCCCCGGACCCGTCAACTCCAATGCAATTCAGCGCCTTGGCGATCAACCGTGCAGTCGATGTCTTGCCCACGCCACGGACGCCGGTCAGCAAGAACGCGTGCGCGATGCGGTCTCGCTTAATGGCATTGCCCAGCGTCGTAACCATCGCATCCTGACCGATAAGCTCGGAAAAGCGCTGCGGACGATATTTGCGCGCAAGTACGCGGTAAGGTTGCATTGACGTCACGTTATATCCCTAACGGGAACATGCGACTTGGCAAAGCCAAGCCGTCGGGCGAGCCGCGTTGACGTGCGGTGGAAGCCGGAACGACCCGGGGCGAATTCGTTGTGGCTGCTTCCTTCCGGATCTGACCAGATTGGCGAAAGCACCGTCCGCCCGACTTCCAAAGCCCATATCGCGTTATCGCGGACGTAAATCAACGCCCCTGCATGTTCCGGCTTTCCCCGGGCATACGCACGGTCAGCCCGTCCAGTGCCTCATGCAGGATGATCTGACACGCCAACCGGCTGGTGCGTGTCGCGCCTGCGGCGAGATCGAGCATGTCCTCTTCTTCTTCGCGTGCGGGCGGAAGGCGCTCGAAGTCGCGAGCTTCTATAATTACATGGCAAGTGGAACAGGCCATCTGGCCTTCGCACGTTCCTTCGAGCGGCTGACCGTCGTTCTGCGCCGCTTCGAGCAGCCGATCCCCGTCTTTCGCCATGACCTCGCGCACGCTTTGTCCGTCGGCAGAAACAAAACGCACTCTGATCACGTGGCTAGGTCCAGTTGGCGATCTGCCGCTTCGACGATTTGTGACAGCGCTTCGCGCAGCTCGTCCTCACGAGTATAACGACCATAGCCGATGCGAATGCTCGACCGAGCTTCCGCGGTGCTCAGGCCCAGAGCGCGGAGTACATGGCTCGGTCGTCCCGACCCGCTCGCGCAAGCAGACCCGGCGGACAGCGCCACGCCGCGAAGGTCGGAAATCAAGCGCGCCGCGTCGAGTCCGTGGCGGCGGATGTTCAGGTTACCCTTGTAACGGTGCTCCGGCGACCCGTTCAACACCCAGTCCGTACCCAGGCATTCCCAGGTAACGTTCCATAAATTTTCGACGTGTTTTGCGTCCGCTTGCCAGCGTGAGTGCGCCAATGCCGCTGCCGCGCCGAAACCTGCACAGAGCGCGGGCGACAGCGTGCCAGAACGCATGCCAAACTCCTGACCGCCGCCGTGCATGAGCGGCTCTAACTCGACGCCCGCACGGATCCACAGCGCGCCAATGCCCTTTGGCCCGTGAATCTTATGCGCGCTGATCGCCACCAAATCACATTCGTCAGGTATTGGGGTGCGACCATAGCCCTGCACCGCGTCGCAGAACATGAGTGAACCTGCCTTATGCGCAGCATCCGCAATTGCCTTGACGGGCTGAATGACGCCGATCTCGTTGTTGACGAGCATTGTTGCGACAAGAGCCGTGCCGGGGGGCAAATCAGTCTCTGGCACCCTGCCCTCTGCATCAACTGGGATGAGGCTGACGTCGCGACCCCTTGCTTGGAGCCACAATGCGGTGTCGCGAACGCAGGCATGCTCGGTCTGGGGCAGGACGATGCATCCCGTTGCGTCAACGCCTTTGAGTGCCCAATTCGCGGCTTCAGTCGCACCGCTCGTGAATATGACGCGGCCTCCGCTTGGCAGCATTGAGGCGACCTGCTCGCGCGCAACTTCGACGGCAGCCTTCGCTGCGCGTCCCGACACGTGAGAGGCATGCGGGTTGGCGGATGCCTCT
>JANMKS010000214.1:0-4727 GCA_031372155.1 Sphingomonas sp. | reverse complement strand
CCGGCCGTTCACCGACACCACGGACATGAAGGCGAAATTCGGTTTCGGCGACCGCCCCGTCATTCTGACCTTCGGTCTGCTGTCGCCCGGCAAAGGCATCGAGACGATGATTGCGGCAATGCCCGCGATTGTCGAGCGCGTCCCCGACGCCCTGTATGTCGTGCTGGGCGCCACGCATCCGCACCTGATCGCGCAGCAGGGCGAAGCCTATCGGGAAAAGCTCGCTGCACAGGCGACAGAGACGGGCGTCGGTGCCAACGTCCGGTTCATCGATGCCTTTGTCGAGACCGATGAATTGCTCGATTACCTCGCGGCGGCGGACGTGTATGCCACGCCGTACCTCAATCCTGCACAGATCACGAGTGGCACGCTCGCTTATGCTGTCGGACTGGGCAAAGCGGTTGCATCGACGCCCTATGTCCATGCCAAGGAACTGCTCGGCGGCGGATATGGGTGCCTGGTCGATTTTGGCGATGCGCAGGGGTTTGCCGAAGCAATCATTGGCCTGCTCGCCGACCCCAAACGGATGAACGAGATGCGCAGCCGTACCTATGCGCTGGGGCGGACCATGATCTGGCCGCGCGTTGCCGAAGCGGCGCTCGACGTGTTCAAGAAATTGCCCGAACCGGCCCCGACGCAAAAACGCGCCGCGATTGGGAATACGGCGCATGCGAGCGCGACGCCTTCGTTTGCCGCGATCGAACGGATGACCGACGGCACCGGCATGTTCCAGCACAGCGTGTTCGGCGTGCCCGACCGCGCCCACGGATATTGCGTGGATGACAATGCACGGGCGTTGATCTGGGCGTGTCGCGCGCCGGGACTGGATGCGGTTCGTCGCGCGCGCTGGACCGAAACCTATGCCGCGTTCGTCCAGCATGCGTGGAACCCCGACTTGAAATTGTTTCGCAATTTCATGAGTTTCGACCGGCGATGGCTGGAAGAGGCAGGGTCCGATGACAGCACCGGCCGTACGATCTGGGCGTTGGGCGTCGCGGCGGCAGAAGCCGAGGACGAAGCGATCCGCAAATGGGCGATGTGCCGCTATGACGACGCCCTGAACGCCGCAGCGCATTTCGACAGTCCGCGCACGCTTGCGTTCATGATGCTCGGTGCGGCCGCCGTGCTCGTCAAGCAGCCGAAGCACGAAGCGTCGATTGCGATTATAACGCGCGGAGGCGCCATCCTCGAAAGCCTGCTCGACGCCAATTGCCGCCCCGATTGGGCCTGGTTCGAGATCATGCTCGCGTATGACAATTGCCGACTGCCCGAAGCGCTGATCCGCGGGGGTCGCGCTGTGGGCAGCCCCAAGATGATCGCACTCGGTATTGAGACGCTGGAATGGATCGTCGGCAAGCAGACCGCGCGCGGCGGATGGTTCAGGCCGGTCGGGCACGAAAGTTTCGGCCGTCCCTATGCCGAGCCATTGCCGTTCGACCAGCAGCCGGTCGAGGCATGGGCGACGATCGACGCATGTGCAGCCGCGTTCGAGGTCGGGTCGGATCCCATATGGCGCGAGCGTGCGCTGTCGGCGTGGCGCTGGTTCCTTGGCGAAAACGACCGCGGCGTCGCGCTGGCCGATGCCGCCACGGGTGAGTGCCTGGACGGCTTGAATCCGGGCGGTGCCAATCAGAACCGGGGTGCCGAATCGGTATTGTCGTTTCAACTCGGCGCAATTGCGGTTGCGCGACTGGGCGGATTGAGCAAGGAAACCGGCGGATTGCGACTGGCCGCAGCCTGATACGACGCCATTGGGGGGCGCGATGTTCAAGATTCATCAGCCCTCATTAAAGCTGCGCGCCGACCCGTCGCGGGTCGTCGTCCGTCCGTTTCACCTGCCCAGGACCGACGTCGCGGATCGCACCCGTCGCATCGTCGACGAGGTGCGGTCGATGGACATGCGGACGGCGCGCGCCGAACTGGGTGTCGTGTACCGCGATTTCGGCGAGCGCCACTGGCAGACGCAAAAGGTGTTCCTGCACCGGTTCAATATCGTCGCGGGCGAGCTGGGCATCGATATCGACAAGGTTCGCGAGGAGAAGCGCGAACTGATCGGTGCCTATCTGTGCCACGAATACAGCTACGCTGCCGCCGCACTCATGAATCCCAGCGTGACCCGGCACCCCGACCAGTCGGGACTGTCCGAGGGGTCGCAGCGCTTCATCATGTCGCTGCGCGCTGTCGGCGAAGGGCACATATCCTCGATCGAGTTTCGCGAGGGCATCGTTTCCGGGCGGAACATGCAATTGATGCCGCAGCCTCCGTTCGCGACCGCCGCCAACTCGGCGCATCGCCTGGCGCAGGGCGAGGGCGCGGTGACCGTCCATCGTCACCCCGACAGCAGCCTGTCGGGAACCGTGTTGTTCCCGGCCACGCCGGCACAGGCCAACGGCCTGGAGGACCTGCGCATCACGCGCTTCACTCATGACGATGGTGAGGTCGAGTGGATCGGAACGTACACCGCCTATTCGGGGCGCGCCATTCAGTCTGAGCTGCTTCGCACGAGAGACTTTCGTGAATTCGACCTGATCCCGATGCAGGGGACGGCGGCGCGGAACAAGGGCATGGCATCGTTTCCGCGACCGGTGAACGGCAAGTACATGATGATCGGGCGGCAGGACGGCGAGAACCTGTTCCTGCTCCAGTCGAACGACCTCGGTCGATGGGACGACAACGGGGTCAAGATCATGGCACCCCGTTACCCCTGGGAGCTGGTCCAGATCGGCAATTGCGGCGCGCCGATCGAACTGGACGAGGGGTGGCTGGTCCTGACCCACGGCGTCGGTGCAATGCGGAAATATTCAATCGGCGCGGCGCTGCTCGACAAGGACGACCCGTCCAAGGTCATCGGGCGGACCGAGCGGCCGATCCTGTCAGCAGCCGACGAGGACCGCGAGGGCTATGTCCCCAACGTCGTCTATACATGCGGTGCCATCCGCGTGGGCGACGATCTGTTCATGCCATACGGCGTCGCCGATTCGTCGGTGGCATTTGCGTTCGTTCCGATCCGCGAGCTGCTCGCATCGATGTAAGAGGGGTCCGCAGCCTGCGGACCCCTCTTGCAGGAACACTCAGAAGCGCCAGCCGATACTGGCAACGGCGCGGTCGTCGCGATAGTCGCTGCGCCCCACCGCGGTCTGTAGTCCGCCGCCGAATGACAGCGCACCGTCAGTCAATTGCAGCCCTGCCTTCACTTCGCCCCATGCCCGGTCGCGCGCGATGCCCGGCAGGTCGAACGCGAGTTCGGGTGCCTCGGCGAAACTGACGCGGAGCCCGTTCCAGTCGCCTGACAGGTTCGACACGAAATCGGCCTGCACTTCGGGGATCAAGGCCCAGCCGCGCACCGGAGTAACGTTCCCGCTCAGTCTGGCGCCGAGGCGCGCCTCAGTCCGTTCGAGGCGATGTTGCTGGAGGCGGAGTGCGGTTTGTCCGCCCGTTTCCTGATACCCGCCCATCGTCATGCTCGACCAGGTGACGGCGACGCGCGGCGTCAGCGTCAGGCCGCGTGCGACGTCAAGGTTGACACCCGCTTCACCGCGCAAGTCGATGGCGGTTGCCGTACGAGCGCCGCGCAGCGAAAGCGCGTCGGTGCCCCCGCTGGCGCGACGTTCGAAGTCGCTCCGGCTGAACGCGACTGCGGCAAGCCCGGCACCGTAGACGCCTCCACCCAGTTGATAGCTGCCATAGGCGGCGGCGGTGTCGGTCTTGACCTGCGTCAGGTCACCCGAAAGCCGCGCGCGACCGGTCGAATGACCAAAAGCGGTTCCCAAAGTCGCCCGCTCGGTGACGGGCATTTCGAGGCCCATCGCCATGTGCCAGCTGCGTTGCCCCTGATTGGGCCCGGTCGACGCGAACGACAGTCCGGGCGCGCTGCTGAAGCCACTGGCAATGAAACCGCTCATCCCTTCGGGCAATTTGCCGATCGTCCGCACGGAGCCCGACAGGCTGGAAGCAAAGCTGTTCTGTGCCGCCGAGCTTTCGCTGACCGAATATCCGCCCGCGTTGGCAAGCATCAGTTCGGGCGAGCCGACAACGCTGAGCCGCCCGGTCGGCGCGCGGCTGCCCAGCATCGAGAGGCGATCGCCGATTGCGCCGAGCACGAACTTCGACTGCGTCTCCTGCAGGCTGGTGGCCTCTCCGCTCAGGCGCGACGGCGACAGGCCTGCAAACGTCGCGCTGAGCTGGGCCGGGTCCATGAGGTCGACCGCGCCGTAAAGGTTCGACAGGTTGTTGTAGCTGGCCGAACGGAGCAGATCGAGCGCACCCGCGAACGCGCGAACCGTCGCATCGGCATTCTTCAGGAAATCAATGAAATTGCCTGCCTTGAACGTGACCACGACGTCCTTGGCGTTGTAGGCCAATTCGGGACGCAGGATGCCGAGCGGCCCGAACGCACCCCCGTATTTGCCGGTTACCGCCCCGGTCGCCGTCACGATCGTGAACGACTGGCGGTCGCGGACGGCGGCGCCCGCTGCTTTGACGAACAGCGCAGTGCCACCCAGGTTCACGTCGCCCAAATTGTCGGCATCGCCCGTCACAACGAGCTTGTCGATCGCGGTCCGGTTGACGTTGAACACCGTCGTCGACGCCGAAGCGAACACCGCGTCGCCCTTTATGGTGAGCGTTCCGACGGTGTCGAAGTCGCCTGCCGACACGAAGCCGCGCGCGACCGTGAGGTACGTGGGATCGAATGTGCCGCCGCCGGTCAGCAGGCCGTTCACGACAAG
>JANMKS010000200.1:0-2539 GCA_031372155.1 Sphingomonas sp. | reverse complement strand
CCGGCCCTCTCGGCACAGCCGTAACGGCACCCGCCGCATGGTTGCTCGCCGAATATTTCACGCGGCGTCGACGGATGATGCTGCCGAGCTTCGTGCTATTCGCGTTCTTTGTCGTCTCGTGGACCATGCTCTGCTTTGCTGGGGCGCTGTTCATACCGAGCGGATCGGACGTGCCGCATCAGGTCATGCCGGGCGTACAGAGCATCACGCCGCTCCGCGGGCTCGTCACGGCGATGGGCGCGACTCTTGCGGCTGCGGTATTCTGGTTGCGCTTCCGCCTGCCGATCGCCTATGCGGTATCGGCCATCGCGGCCGTCAACGTCGGCATTCACGTTCTCCGGATCCTTATCCCCGGCGCGTCGGCCGACTTCGTGAGCGTAATCCTCTTGTTCCCCGGCTTCGGGCTGTTCGCCCTTGCCATGTGGTGGGACATGTCCGACATCTATCGCCAGACGCTGAGGTCCGATGTGGCCTTCTGGCTGCACGCCGCCGCCGGTTACCAGATCGCGGGCACGAGCTTTCGCCTGATCGCAGGGACCGCCCGGTCGGCAAGCGGATGGGACAGGCTCTATGCTTTCACGCCGGGCCAACTCGATACTGCGACTGCCCTGACTGCCATTGCCCTGTTCGCGGCGTTTTGCGTTATTGCGCTTGCCATCGACCGTCGATCAATCATGCTTTCGAGCCTCGCGATGCTGCTGACTGCAACCACACAGCTCGCCGACATGGGCGGCTGGGTCGCTGCCGCCTTTCCGCTCGGCCTGATGCTGCTTTTCGTGTCGGCATATTGGACGCGTCTGCGCGTGACGGTGCTCGGATGGCTACCAGCGACGCTGGCGGCGCAACTCCCCCGAACCGACCTGATCATCCTAAAGGCGCGTCCGGTGCGCTGAGAGCGCGACAGCGCGCTAAAAATGCGCTAGAGGCCGCTACAATGACCTCCTTCAGCTCTGTCCCGCCGCTTCTTGCCGAAGCCCTGACCACTCGTGGCTATGCCGAACCGACGCCGGTTCAGGCCGCCGTTCTCGAACCCGAAGCCGCCGGGCGCGACCTGATCGTTTCGGCGCAGACCGGTTCGGGAAAGACCGTGGCATTCGGGCTCGCCATGGCGGGCGAACTGCTGGGTGACGACGGTAAGGTCCGCTTCATCCGCGAACCGCAAGCGCTCGTCATTGCTCCGACTCGCGAACTTGCACTGCAGGTCAGCCGCGAACTGATCTGGCTCTACGGGCCAACCGGCGCGCGAATTGCCACGTGTGTCGGCGGCATGGATGCCTCCAAAGAGCGCCGTGCCCTTGGCCAGGGCGCACACATCGTCGTCGGTACGCCTGGGCGGCTGTGCGATCATCTCAACCGCGGCGCGCTCGACCTTCGCGCACTGCGCGTCGCGGTCCTTGATGAAGCCGACGAAATGCTCGACATGGGTTTCCGCGAAGATCTTGAGAATATTCTCGACGCAAGTCCGTCAGAGCGCCGCACGCTTATGTTCTCGGCAACGATGCCAAAGGCGATCGTGGCGCTGGCCAAACGCTACCAGAAGGATGCGCTGCGCATTTCGACGGTCGGCACCGATCGCGGTCACGGCGATATCGCCTATCAGGCAGTCACCGTGGCTCCGTCCGATATCGAGAACGCTGTCGTCAACTTGTTGCGCTTTCACGAGGCTGAGTCGGCGATGCTGTTCTGCGCCACGCGCGACAATGTTCGCCACCTTCACGCCAGCCTGATCGAGCGCGGCTTCGCTGCCGTAGCGCTGTCGGGCGAGCATAGTCAGAACGAACGCAATGCTGCGCTTCAGGCACTGCGCGACAGGCGCGCGCGGGTCTGCGTCGCCACCGACGTTGCGGCACGCGGCATTGACCTGCCCACGCTGACGCTGGTCATTCACGTCGAACTGCCGCGCGATCCCGATGCGCTTCAACATCGTTCGGGCCGAACCGGCCGCGCGGGAAAAAAGGGGACGGCGATCCTGATCGTCCCTCATCCTCGCCGCCGCCGGGTGGAGGCGATGTTGCGCGACGCCCGCGTGACCGCAGAATGGATCGGCGTGCCGACTGCCGATGCCATCCGCGCCAACGATCGCGAACGCCTGCTCGCAGCACTGCTCGAACCGGTCGAGGTCGATGATGAGGACAAGGCACTCGGCGCGCGCCTTCTTGCCGAGCGGAGCGCCGAAGACATCGCCGCACTGCTGGTCCACGCGCATCGTGCCAAGATGCCGTCGTCGGAGGAGATGCTCGACGTGAGCGCCCGTCCGCCGAAACAGGACGGGCCGCGCGCCGGGTTCGAGGACACGGTCTGGTTCCGCATGGACTGTGGCCGCAAGCAGAACGCCGATCCTCGCTGGATCCTCCCGCTGCTGTGCCGTCGCGGCCACATCACCCGACAGGAAATCGGAGCAATCCGGATCGGCGCGACCGAGACCTTCTTCCAGGTTCCACGACAGGCGGCCGGGAAATTCACCGATGCGCTCAAGCGCACCGAAGGCGGCGATCCCGACGGCGAAGACGGCATCCGTATCGAGCAACACGCCGGACCT
>JANMKS010000198.1:0-3383 GCA_031372155.1 Sphingomonas sp. | reverse complement strand
CCTGGCCTTGTCTGCCGGAACCTCGAAACCAAGCGCCTTGTTCGTGACGGCCTGCTCGAGCGGCCCCGCGGCGAAGAACAGCCAGCGGTAATAATCACCGCGATGGGCGGCGTCGGGTGCCAGGCCAGCGTCGGGAAAGGCATCGGCAAGGTAGGCACAGATTGCGGCGCATTCGGTAACGACGGTCTCGCCGTGCTTGATCGCAGGCACTTTGCCCATCGGGTTCACCGCAAGATATTCGGGCGCCTTCATCGTGGTGCCATAGTCGAGCAACACCTGATCATAAGGTTCGGCAACCTCTTCCAGCATCCACCGCGCGATCTGTCCCCGCGACATCGGGTTGGTGTAGAAAGTGAGGGTCATAGCAAAACTCCTTGACGCGAATCGGTACGCGAACATAACAAGAACGGATGATGCTGTCAGGGGGCAAGTTTGGCTTTGAAAAATGCAAGCGTCCGCGACCACGCAAGGTCGGCGGCGGGCTTGTCGTAACGCCCGACGGCGGTGTCGTTGTTGAATGCGTGGTTGACGCCTTCATAGGTATAGGCGCGCACGTCGACCCCCGCGCCCTTCAGTGCGGCGATCCATGCCGGGGCCCCGCCGTTCACGCGCTCGTCGAGGCCGGCATAGTGCAGCATGACGGCGCTCTTCACGCCGACCGCTCGGGCGGGGTCGGGGGTCGGCCCGTAATAGGCCACTGCTGCCTTGATCGCGTCGCCGCCCGACGCCGCGACGCGGTTGACCATCGCCCCGCCCCAGCAGAAGCCGACGGTTCCGACGCGCCCGGTCGATTGCGCAATGTGCCCGAGCCAGCGTGCGGTCGCGATGGCATCCGCCACAGTCGCCGTCAGGTCGAGCTTTCCGATCATGTCGCGCGCGGTGTCTTCGTTCGCGGGCGTGCCGCCGACGGGCGAAAGAAAGTCGGGTGCGACCGCGATATATCCCGCCAGCGCGACGCGTCTGCAAACGTCGCGAATATGGTCGTTCAGGCCACGATTTTCGTGAATGACCATCACGGCCGGGCGCTTGATTGCCGGACCGGCAGGGCGCGCGGCATAGCCCTTCATCTTGCGGTCCGCGGCGCTCCCGGTCCAGCCGATCTCCTGTGTCTTCAATCGCGCGTCGGAGGGCGGCACCACAGCGGCGGAGGCAGGGTTGGCACCGATCCCGGCGATCAGCGCATTGGCGGCGGCGGCGCTTCCGGCGAGCAGCGCGACATCGTGCATGAAGGCGCGACGGTCTCCGCCCCAGCGGCCCGGTTCATGTGTGAAGACATCGTAGAGCGCAACGACGCGCTGGTGCAGTTCCCGGTCGTCCACGGCATATCCCTCCGGCAATCCTGCCCAAGTCTAAACCCAAGGAGCCAATGATGCGAAATGCTTTTCTTGTGATCGCGGCGCTTATTGCCGCTGGCCCGGCAACGGCGGCGGGGCAGTGTCCCAACGGGCAGATGGCGGTCATGCGCGTTTCCAAGCTCAGTCCGGGCGGAAGCATGACGGGCTTTCGAGAGGCAGCGCGCGATCACGCCGCATGGTTCCGGTCGCACGGTATCGCCGCCAGCCAGTTCGTCGTGCCTGTTCTGATCTATAATGCAAAGGTGAAAGCGCGTGTGCCTTCGGCAATCGAGGTGATGACCGTGCGATTGGGCGAAGCGGACGTCCCGCCAGCAAAGCAGGACGCGGCGTGGAAGGCCTTCGTGGCCAAGTACAAGGCCAATTCGACGATCGTCAGCGAGACGCGGACGTGCTTTCCCAGGAACCTTTAGAGCGCTCGCGGCTTTTGCGTCGCTGACGTGTCGAGCGATGCGAGCGCACGGATGACTGCCGCCTCGACCGCGCAATAGGGCGTACCGTCGTCGCGCAGCAGGTCGTGGAACCAGCGATCGGGTTCGCTTGCATAGGGGGTGACCCAGCTGTCCCATGGCAATGTCGTCTGGGTGCGGCCCGCGACCAGCCCCCAGTTCATCATGCCGACGTGAAGGCGTCGTGCCGTCGGCAGGATGGCATCGATAGTGGAGCCGGTGGCGCGGGCGAGCCATTCGGTGCACACCACCGGGCGTCCCCACGCCGCCAACTGCGCCACGCGGCGCGAGAATTGCTCGGTGCCGCCGTAATCGTGGAACGACAAAAAGTCGGACTGCGCGATCTGGATCGTTTCGATGGCACTGAGCGCGGCCGTCGGCGACCAGTCGTCGTGTTGCCAAAGCCCTGATGTCAGCGGCTGGACGGGTTGCTGAGCGCGCGCCCATGCGAACACCAGTGGCAACAATTCGGCGACCGCTTGCGATTTCGCGTCGGCTCCGGCGTTTTCGCGATGAGGATTGCCGGGGTTGCACGGCTCGTTCCACATGTCCCAGCCAAGAATGCGCGTGTCGCTTGCGAAAGCGCCCACGACGCCTTCGACATATGCCTGTAGCCGTGGACGCGCAGCGGCGTCGAGAAGCGCGCTTTGCCCCGGTGATTGCAGCCAGCCTGCGTTGTGGACCCCGGCCTCCGGAACGGGCTGGGCACCGAGTTTTGCCTCGGGACTCCAGCAACTGTCGAACAGGACGAACAGCGGCCGAATAGCGTGACGCGCCCCAATTTCCAGAAACGTGTCGATGCGCGCCGCAAATCCTTCGGCATCGGCGTCCCACAGCAAATCGATCAAAAACACGCGCATCGTGTTCATGCCGAGCGATGCGGCCCAGCCCAGTTCGCGGTCGATGCGCTCGGGATTGAACGTCTCGGCCTGCCACATGTCGAGCTGGTTGCTCGCATCGGCGGGGACGTAGTTTGCACCGATCAACCAAGGTTGACGCGCGTACCAGCGCGCCACCCGCGTTGCGCTCCATCGCCTCGGCACCGCTGCGTGCCTTGCCGATACGGGACTGCCGCTGCCAACCTCTGGCCGGTGATCGCTATACATCCATCATCCCCCCGGACCGGCGCACCCCCCGGTGCTCCTTCATGAATCCTGGTCCGAAGTAATGATAATGTCACGAAAAACTTTTCAGAGTGCTGAACGCTGCGTCGAAAAGTCATGCAACCTCGCCGGGGGTGACGTGATCGCATGACAACAGAGATTACAATTTAGCGCGTCAGCGCGGGTTTCAAGCGCGACACGGCGTAGTTCTCGGCATCGAGTGCGCCGCGCACGACCTTGCCCATGCCAAAGAACTCATGCGTCACGCCGGGAAAAGTGCGCTGTTCGACCGAAACGCCGGCCGAGCGAAGCGCGGTTTGCAGCGTTTCTCCGTCAGAGCGTAACGGATCGATCTGGGCATTGACGATTGTCACCGGCGGCAGGCCACGCAGGTTCGCCTTCACCAGGTTGATGCGCGGGTCCATCGCATCGGCCTTGGTCGTGCTGTAATAATAGGTGAACCAGTCGAGCATCGGCGT
>JANMKS010000169.1:0-2240 GCA_031372155.1 Sphingomonas sp. | reverse complement strand
CGCCATCCGGCGATAGGCGGTCAAATGCGCCTGGACCACGCCGAACCGGGTTGCGCCGGCGAGCTGGCAATAAAGCTTCCAGTCCTCGCAACCCTGGGCGCCGCGGGCGCGAAGGCTCGGGTCATATTGCGGACTTTGCCGAAATGTCGCCATGCGGATCAGTGGCGAACTGCCGTTGCCGATGAAATTGTAGCGCGCGAGGATCGGCAGGACGTAGCCGGCGTAGGGCGGGCCATGGCGGGTGTGGATGACGTTCGACTGCGCATCGATCAGCGCGAACCAAGTGTAGACCAGCCCGAGGTCCGCCGGCCCGTCGGCAAACACGGCGAGTTGCTGCTCGATCTTGCGCGGATGCCACAAATCGTCGGCATCGACCGGCGCGAGGAATGCGCCGCGCGCCGCCGCCGCCCCGGCATTGCGTGCCACCGCGACCCCGGCATTGTGTTGGCGGATGAGGCGAATGCGCTCGTCCTGCTGCACATGCCGCCCAACAATATCCCCGGTTGCGTCGGTCGAGCCGTCGTCGACCACGATGATTTCCAGATCGCGATGGGTTTGGGCGCGCACGCTGCGCAATGTTTCATCGATCGTCGCCCGCGCATTATAGGCGGGGATGACAACGCTGACGCTCGTGGGCAAGGTCAATTCGGTCATTCACTCGCCGATGGAAAATACAGGTTCGAACGCGGATTTACACTATCGGGTCATGCTTGATTTGTTCTTAAAGCGGTATGGTGAACCAATGTTAAACACATTGACCGATCTCTTGCGTCGGGTTTCGTCTCCATACGGGAAAGGCAGTTCCCGCCGTATTGACAGGCTTGCGCGCCTGATGCTCCTGTCCGCGCTCTCGGATCGGCAGGATGATGCGCCGATCCTGCTCCGCACCAGGCTGGGAATGATGAACGCGTTTTGGACCGAGCTAGACGGCGCACGGCATTACGCCGGAAACGAGGCGCGCGATGGGCGATAGAATATTCGTCCCAGGGCCATCGCTGCCCATCTGGTACCTGCTGCCGGCGACCGCAATTTTTGCGATCATCACGCTGTATGTCCTGCTGCGGACGCGCGGGACCGCAGCGCGCTTCGTTATTTTCGCCTGCTGGTTCCGCTACGCGCTCGATGTCTTTCACGCGCAAAGCTACAAAATGTCGCCCGCTGGGTTGAGCTGGATCGCGCTTGGATCGCTCCTCACCGTAGCGATCGGCGTCGTTCTGCTACCAAAACGACGATTTCTGATTTGGCCGTTTTTTCCCGTGGCGATCATCTGCCTGCTGATGGTGGTCAGCGGGCTGCTCAACGGACACGGCAACGATGCCCTCGAGCCGATCCTTCGCTACAGCTATTTCGTTGTGTTCTGCGTCGCGTTCGCCAGCGCGGTGGAAAACAGCGGACCGCGATTCCTGACGCAATTCCTGTGGGTCTTCCTGCCGCCGGTAGCATTCCAGCTGATGTCGGTGGCGCTCCACATTCCCAAGGCGGGCGAGACCGATGGTTCCGCCAGTTACATCGGCGGATTCAATCACGAGCAGGGTTTTTCGCTGATTCTCGCGACCTTGTTTCTCGCTGTATGCTTTGCCACGCAATTACCGCGCGTCATCAAGTCCGCGATCATTTTGTATAGCCTTTTCGGAATCTGGATCGCCAATTACCGAACCAGCATCCTCGGCATCGCGCCCCTCGTGATGATGCAATTCGGTCGCGAATTGCCGCGCGCGTTCGTTCAGGGGCAGCGGACGCTGGTGGTCGCGGCAATGGGACTCGTCGTGGCGGTGCTGCTGGCCAGTGCCGCCGCCGGTGGCAGCGAGGAGCGCTTCGCCGACGTCGTGAACGTGTTCAAGGTCGACCTGATCAAAAATCCCGCCTCGTTCACGCGGGAAGACCGCCGCGTCCTGTCGGGCAGGCTCTATATCTGGAGCAACTATATTTACGCCTATAATGAAGCCAAGCCGGTGCAAAAGGTGCTTGGGCTGGGTCCGGACAGTTGGTCGACCCGGTTCAATGTTTACGCTCACAATACGCTGGTGTCGTATCTGTACGAGTTGGGCCTGGTCGGCTTGATGGCGATCCTGCTGCTGTGGGGCACGATGTTTTCGCTTGCCTTGCGGACCGAACGCGACTGGCGGGCGAGGATCGTTGCCGGTCACGTCAGCTTCTTCGTGCTCAACATGGCGACGATGCCGCACTGGCAGATCGAGGGGAATATTCTTTACGGGGTGCTGTGCGGCTTTACCCTGGCC
>JANMKS010000137.1:0-2075 GCA_031372155.1 Sphingomonas sp. | reverse complement strand
GCGCTCGCGACCCCCTTTTCCCCGCAGAATCGCGAAGGGTTGCCGATCGACAATGGCGTTCACCTCGAGCGACACCAGTTCGGTCGCGCGCAGGCCCGAGCCGTAGAGCAACTCGACGAGCGCGGACATGCGGACGTCGCTCTGCCCACCGTCACGCCGTAAGCGTTCGTCGATGACCGCGAACAAGCGGGCGATGTCGGCATGGTCGAGCGTACGCGGCAGTGTGCGGGCGGTGCCGGGCCGGGGCAAGGCGTGCGAGGGGTCGTCGGCCCTGTGGCCCTCATCGACTAGAAACCCGAAAAAACGCCGCGCGGAGGCCGCCTTTCGCGCCACACTCGCACGTGCCAGCGGTTGCCATGCGCTCGAAAGTCTCGTGACTTCGACTGAGCCGGCCGACCAGAGGGCTCCGTCAAGCAATTGCGACGCCAGCTCCAGGTCAGAACGATAAGCGCTAAGCGTGTTTCGCGCCGCGCCCGTTTCAACCGCCAGCATCGCGAGGAACGCCTCGATCAGCAGCCGGTCGTCGTTCACGACCGCGCAAGTGCCTCTACGGCGATCATGCGGGCTTCGGGCTCCATTCCGACCTTTCGCAGCGATGCCACGATATGAAAAAGATGGGCGGGTGGAACAGCCCGCCACGACGTCGTCTGCATGCCCGCTGCGCAGAGAAGCGCGACGGTCCCCCGCTGGCGAAGCAGGACTGCGCGGTCAAGCGCGCGTGTCCATGACGAAGATCTTGCGACCGGAACAGCGAGCGACGTTGAAAGGCTCGCGATTTCGTCCTGTGGAATGCGGCCGAGCGCGGCCATTCCGGCAAAAAGATATTGTCGGGTCAGCGGACTCTGCCCCTCAAATGATTCGATCGCCGACGTTTCCGCGGCCAAGACCGGACGCGGCGCACCCAGCGCAATCATGGCCCAGCCGCGACTCCCCGCCTTCGCCGCGTTCGCCCAGCGCGCCGCCTGAACATCGAGACCCGCAGAGAACATCGCGCCGACCACGGCATCCACATCGTTCGCATTCGCGTTCGTGTCGGGCAATATCATCGCGGCCGCCCGAGCAGTCAGGATGGCCCGGGCGTAATCCTGAAACGCGTTTCCGCTGGGCGCGAGCAAGGCTTGCAGCGCCGACAGCCGGGCCGAGGCTTCTCCGACGTAAGCAGCCCGCAGGTTCGCGGCCACCGTACCCGAACGGTCGGCGGGGTCGGCCGCGTCATAGATCGAGCCGTACAGGTCGACCAGCGCAGCACTCGAAAACACACCCAGCGTTGCTGCGCGGTCGGCAAACCCGGCCCGAGCACCGGGTTCGGTCAGCGGGGCGCGAGCGGCCCAGGCGCGCACTTGCGGACCTGCCGTTGCATATAGCGGCAGCGGGATGGCGACCCCGGTTGCGGCGGCAAGTCCGAATCGCCATGCCGTGAGGGTCTCTACGCCGTCCCACTGAATGGTGATCGCACGACGGGTATTCGTGCCAGCGCCAACCACTTTTTCCGCAAGCAATACGTCGATACCGCCTGCGCGGCGCGTATTGCGCGCCTGACTGACGAGCGAGGCCGCTGTTCCCCCTTCGCCCGAAAGCCCGGCGCACATCGCCTGTGCCAAAGTCCACGAAACTCGATCGCTTTGCGCCGAGGCGGCGTCGGCAATGCCACACAGCACCGCCGGATCGGCGGACGCAAGTGCCGCCTGCATCGCTGCCTCATCGAGCCATGGCGTGAAGTTTTCAGCGTCGACGCGCGATACGAGCGCGCGCGCATTGTCGGCCTCTCCCATCCGGACGAGCAGCCATGTACGATGCGCGACCCAATCGGCCCCCGAAAGATTTACCGGCGTGTTGCTTTGCGAAAGCAATGCCCGCCGCAACAATATCGAGGCCCAGCGCGACGCGACGGGCGCTTTCATCCGTCCCATCAGGGTCGCCAGAAACCGCCCGTCCGCATCACCGAATGCATCGGCACCCAAACCGCCGTCCTCGGTCGACAGCAGGCCGACCTGTTCAAGCGAGCGCCGCGCCTGGGGAGGAAGATCCTCGGGCGGGGGCGCCGCAATCATCGCATTGTCGAGGCCATTGCCCGT
>JANMKS010000071.1:0-2693 GCA_031372155.1 Sphingomonas sp. | reverse complement strand
GCACCCGCGCCAGACATGGCGAGTGGAGTTGGCACGACAAGCGCGACAAGCATCGCACCTACGCCCCACCACCAGGCGGGATGCACTTTACCGTCGGCACGAACGTCGCGAACCATGCCTGCAACGGGAACGAGGAAACAGGCTGCCCCGGCGGCCTCGAACGCATAGGGCACCAGAAGCGGCATCGGTAACAGCCGTCCGAAGGCCGGGCCGAGCAAAATCGCCATGCCCGCGAAATGCAAACGCCGATGCCACTCGGTGCGCCGTCTGAACGCGATCGCCGCGACGGTCAGCCCGGCGAACGTGAGGACACCGACGGGATTTGCAATGAGAAAACGCTGGGGCTGGAAAAAGAACGGGGCACTTCCCCGGCGGACCATGTCGGCAGTCAGCCAGCAGCCGAGCACGACAAGCAACACTACCCACCCCGCCGCAAGCCACCCCAAGCGGCGATGAAGTTCGATCGATCCGGTCGTGACGAGCGCGTTCTGCGTCACGAATATTGCGACCCACCCAAAGAACGCCAATGCGTGAATGTGGACGAGCGGGCGCGCCGCAAACGTCGACCTGCCCATGCCCAGCTGGACGGAAAAGCCCATGACGACGATCGCCGCCATGATGAGTGCAAGTGTCATGAAGAAGCGGTCGTCGCGCGTCTGGCGTGCGAGCGGCGAAGCGAGCGTTGCCATTGCCTGTCCCCCGGAAAGTCGAGAACATCGCATAGCACAAGTCGACCATGCGGAAAAGAAAAGGCCGGTCGCATTGCTGCGACCGGCCTCCTCACGCCCCCGGGTAGTTGGGAATCTCGTTCAGGCGACCTTCGCGGGCTCCATCGCCATTTCTTCCGGATCGCGCAGCACATAGCCGCGGCCCCAGACAGTCTCGATATAGTTCTCACCACCGCAAGCCATGCTGAGCTTCTTGCGCAGCTTGCAGATGAACACGTCGATGATCTTGAGTTCGGGTTCGTCCATGCCGCCATACAGATGGTTCAGGAACATTTCCTTGGTCAGCGTTGTGCCCTTGCGCAGCGACAGCAGCTCGAGCATCGCATATTCCTTGCCAGTCAAATGGACGCGGGCGCCGTCGACTTCGACAGTCTTGGCATCGAGGTTGACCGCCAGCTTGCCGGTGCGGATGACCGATTGCGAATGACCCTTCGAGCGGCGCACGACGGCGTGAATGCGCGCGACGAGTTCGTCGCGGTGAAAAGGCTTGGTGACATAGTCGTCGGCACCGAAGCCGAAGCTGCGTACCTTCGAATCCATCTCGGAAATGCCGGACAGGATCAGCACCGGTGTCTGCACCTTGGCGACGCGCAATTTCTTCAGCACGTCATAGCCGTGCATGTCAGGGAGGTTTAGGTCGAGGCAGATGATATCGTAATCATACAGCTTGCCGAGGTCCAAGCCCTCTTCGCCCAGATCGGTGGTATAGACGTTGAACCCTTCTGACGTGAGCATCAGCTCGATCGCCTTTGCCGTCGTCGGTTCGTCTTCGATCAATAGAACGCGCATCCACCAGCCCCTTGTTGCCCGGCCGAAATCATTAACCAAAAAACCAATGAAGGGAAAAGGTTAATTTCGACTTAAGTGGATGCGCGGCCTTGGCTATCTGGCCGCCTTGCCGGATGTCATCGTTACACCCACATAGCGGGCTACCGGCGGTCACACCCCGCCGATGTGGATTTTCGACATGATCGATACCAACACACTCGACGTCAGGCGGTTTGAAACGCTGGGAGCGGCCAACCACGGTTGGCTTGACGCGCATCACCATTTTTCGTTTGCCAACTATCATGATCCGGCGCGGATGGGCTGGGGGAGTATCCGCGTCTGGAACGACGACACGATTGCCGCGAAAACGGGCTTCCCGCCGCACCCGCACCGCGACATGGAAATCATTACTTACGTGCGCTCGGGTGCGATCACACACCGTGATTCGATGGGCAATATCGGCCGTACACAAGCAGGCGACGTCCAAGTGATGAGCGCGGGTTCCGGCGTGCAGCATTCCGAGTGGAACGCAGAGGCCGAGCCCACGACGCTCTTCCAGATCTGGCTCGAGCCACGTGAATTCGGAGCCAAGCCGTCGTGGGGCGCGAAGCCGTTTCCGAAACGCGACCGTACGGGTTCGTTTCAGGTGCTGGCGAGCGGCTTCGGTGAGGCAGATGCGCTGCCGATCCGCGCCGATGCCCGGGTGCTGGGCGCGACTGTAGAGGCGGGCGAGATGTTGAGGCATGAGGTCGGAGCAGGTCGACACGCCTATCTCGTGCCCGCAACGGGCGTGATTGAAATAGACGGCGAGCGCATCGAAGCGCGCGATGGCGTGGCGCTGCGCGAAGGTGTGTTCGACATTCGCGCGATCGAAGACAGCGAGATCGTTCTGGTCGACGCAGCCTAGACTCTTCTTTGCAGGTGGCATGGCGATGACGTAAGCGCAGCGCCATGCTGCCGAGCAACCTTTTGGCCGACCGGGTTCTGTTCATTGATGCAGAGGCGATGATTGTCGACAAGCCTGCAGGCCTCGCGGTCGATGCGCCACGCGACGGGTCGCTGTCGGTGTTGAATCATTTGGAAAGCCTGCGCTTTGGCTTTGCCCGGCTGCCGATGATCGTGCACCGGCTTGATCGCGACACCTCGGGGTGCCTGCTGCTCGCGCGCAATCCAAAGGCACAGAAACGTTTTTCGCAG
>JANMKS010000012.1:0-9947 GCA_031372155.1 Sphingomonas sp. | reverse complement strand
AACATCGTGTTCCTGAACAAGCTGGCAGTCGATCGCGGCGGCTTTTTCCCGGCGGGCGTCAACGGCACCATAAAGACGAGTGCAGCCAACTGAACGTACGTTCGTTCGAATAACTCGAAACGAAGGGGTTTCGCATCATGGCACCACCATTTGCCGGAGACATGGCTGCGTTTGAAACCCCTGCCCTGCCGACGCGCTGTCAGTCCTATCGGACTGTCAGCGTGCCGCAGGAAAAAGGGCGCTTCTGGCGCAAGATGGGCGCCTTCGCTGGCCCGGGCTACATGGTCGCGGTCGGATATATGGATCCAGGCAACTGGGCGACCGACCTCGCCGGAGGATCGCAATTCGGCTACACGCTGCTGTCGGTCATCCTGCTTTCCAATGTGATGGCGATGGTGTTGCAGTCGCTCGCCGCAAAGCTCGGCATCGTCACCGGGCTGGACCTGGCGCAGGCATGTCGCGCCGAATATAGCCCGCCTGTCCGCTTCCTGCTGTGGATCGCCTGCGAGATTGCGATAATCGCCTGCGACCTTGCCGAAGTCATTGGCACTGCCATTGCGCTTCAGTTGTTGTTCGGGATGCCCCTGTTCTGGGGCGTCATTGCCACTTCGGCCGATGTCCTGTTGATCCTGCTCCTCCAGCAGCGGGGTTTTCGTACGCTCGAGGCTTTCATCATCGCCCTGCTGATTGTCATCGGCGGATGCTTCGCGGTCGAACTCATGTACGCGCAGCCGAGCTTTGCGGCGATTGCGGGCGGCCTCGTGCCCTCGACCGAGATCGTGACCAATCCGGCGATGCTCTTCATCGCTATCGGGATCATCGGCGCGACCGTGATGCCGCACAATCTCTACCTGCATTCATCGATCGTGCAGACGCGTGATTTTGCGCCGACCGACGAAGGCAAGCGCGATGCCGTGCGCTTTGCGACGATCGACAGTACGCTCGCGCTCAGCCTCGCGCTGTTCATCAACGGCGCGATCCTGATTCTTGCGGCATCGACGTTCCACGCCGCCGGAAGAACAGATGTCGCCGACATCGGCGAGGCCTATAATTTGCTCAGCCCGATGCTCGGTGCCGGTGCGGCGAGCGTCTTGTTCGCAGTGGCGCTGCTCGCTTCGGGACAAAACTCGACCATCACGGCCACGTTAGCAGGCCAGATTGTCATGGAAGGATTTCTCGACTGGCGCCTGCCGCCGTGGCTGCGGCGGATGATCACGCGCCTGATAGCGATCGTTCCGGCGGCGGTGGTCGCGGCGTTATATGGCCCCTCGGGTACGACCAAGCTGCTGATACTCAGCCAGGTCGTGCTCAGCCTGCAACTCCCCTTTGCCGTCGTACCGCTGGTAAAATTCACGAGCGACCGCAAGCTGATGGGCGATTTCGTCAATCCGGTTTGGTTGAAGCGCGTCGCCTGGGGCATTTCCGCGTTGATCATCTGCCTGAACATAAAGCTGCTGACCAGCATGATCTGAGGACAGCGCGTTTACCTTTTGCTAACCATCGTTAGCCAAAGCTTGCGGGCATGGACCAGTTCGCACCCCGCAACTTTCGCATCGACGCCGATCACGCGCCGACGATGATCGCGCGGATTACGATGGAAACAGCGGGTGATTACGCGCGATTTCGGCGGACATTGACCGCCGACTATGGCGTCGTGTGGCGTGACATCGCGGTCGGATATGCGGCCCTGCTTGCGGTTGTTCTGCTGGTCGCCCAGGCAAGCGGCTGGGTCGGTCTGGTTGCGTCGGTTCCAGGTGCAATCGCGATCGGTTTTGTGATCGCATACCTTCAGCTTTTCATTCACGAGGCCGCACACTGGAACCTCGCGCACGACCGGCGAACGAGCGACCGTATCGCCAACATCTTCATTGCGTGGCAGGTCGGCACGAGCATCGCCGCCTATCGCCGCGTCCATTTCGAGCACCACCGGCATCTTGGCCACGAAAAGGACGGTGAACGCTCCTATGTCCACCGCCTCAGCCTGCACCTGCTCGCAGAGTTGATCACCGGCATTCACGCGCTCCGCGTCTTCCTCGCGCGGGGCAAGGGCAGCGGCGCAAAGGCGGAACCCGCGAGCAAGGCACCATTACTTCGCGGAGCCGCCGTCCACGTCGGCATTCTGGCAATAATGCTCGGCGCTGGCGCATGGTCGGCGGCGCTGGCATGGATCGGGGGCATGGCGATTTTCTTCCCCGTCTTTGCCACGTTGCGACCGCTTCTCGAGCACCGCCCCGCCCGCAGCGACGATGCGTTGCTTGTCGGCGAGCGCGGTGCCGTTACGCGCACGTTCCGCGATGGTCCCTTGGCGCGAACTTTCGGTGCCGCTGGGTTCAGCCGCCACTTGCTCCACCATTGGGAGCCTCAGGTCAGCTATACCCGGCTCGCCGAGCTTGAGGCGTATCTTTCGGACACGCCGACGGGTGCGATTCTCGACGCGCGACGGACGACTTATGCCCGCGCATTCCGGGATATACTGGTGAGCGATCGTGGCTGAATGCCTTGCATGCGGGTCCGCCCGCGTCAGCCACTGGGCGACGGCACGCGACGTCGAATATCACGCCGTCGCCGACACTTTCTCCTATGTTCGCTGTGACGACTGCGACGCCCTGTCGATCGTCGATCCGCCGACTGACCGGTTAAGCGAAATCTACCCGGCCAATTACTACAGCTTCAGCGAAGACGGCCTGTCGCCGGTTGAACGCATCAAGCAATGGTTCGACCGTCGTCAGTTCAGGAAATTGTTCGGCGACATGAAGGGACAGTCGCTCGCTGCCCTAGACGTCGGAGGCGGTGCCGGATGGATGCTGACGCTCGCGCGTTCGGTCGAACCGCGGTTGACGCAGACGATGGTCGTAGACCTTGACGCCGATGCCGAATCCCGCGCCCGCGCGGCCGGGCATGATTTCTTCCTCGGCCCAGTGGAAACGTTTAAAACAAACAAGCGCTTCGACGTGATTTTCATGCTCAACCTGATCGAGCATGTCGCCGATCCGGTCGCGGTGCTCACCGCCATGAAGACGCTGCTCGCGCCGGGTGGCGTGATTTTCTTGAAGACGCCAAACCACGACAGCCTCGACGCGCGGCTTTTCCGCAACAGCAGCTGGGGCGGTTTTCACGCGCCACGGCACTGGGTTATCTTCACGCCCGAAAGCTTTGAGGCGGCGGCACTGAAGGCCGGACTCTCCGTTTCATCGACCCGGCTGACGCAGGGCGCACCGTTCTGGACAGTCAGCGCCCTTGAGTGGCTGTTCCGCAAAAGGTGGCTGAATGCGGACACGTCGCGGCCCATGGTCGCGCATCCGCTGTTCGGTCCGCTCAGCGCTCTCTTTGCCGCCTTCGACATGCTGCGGGCGCCGTTCATGCGGACGAGCCAAATGTTCGTGACGCTGCGCGCCTAAACGCGGCCGAGGATCGCTTCGATTGTTGAGGTTACGTGGGCGATGTCAGCCATGCCGTCGATCCGCGTCAACAGGCCACGCGCTTCGTAAATCGGCAGGATCGGTTCGGTCTTGGCGCGATATTCGGCCATCCGCGTCCGCACCGTTTCTGCATTGTCATCGGGGCGGCGCTTGAACTCATGAGCGCCGCAGACGTCGCACGTCCCCTCGACCCTCGGTTGGTTGTAGCGGTCGTGATAGCCGGTGCCGCACTGAGCGCAGGTGAAGCGGCCGGTGATACGATCGACCAGCGCGTCCTCATCGACTTCAAGTTCGATGACGTGATCGAGCGTCCGACCCCGGACCTCCAGGATGTCGTCGAGCGACGCGGCCTGCTGGGCTGTACGAGGATAGCCGTCAAAAATTGCGCCTTCTGACGCCGCCATTGCGTCAAGTTTTTCGCCGATCAACCCAGAAACTATTTCATCGGAAACAAGTGCGCCCGATTCCATCACTGCCTTTGCCTGAAGCCCTGTCGGCGTGCCCGCCTTCACCGCCGCACGCAGCATATCGCCGGTGGAAAGTTGGACCATGCCACGTTCTTCGACCAGGCGCTGTGCCTGTGTGCCTTTGCCCGCGCCGGGCGGCCCCAACAAGATAATGTTCACGGCCGTCCCCTAAATTAACGCGATCGCGCCCCTTTGAGCTTCGATTTCTTGATCAGGTCGCCGTATTGATGGGCGAGCAGATGGCTCTGGATCTGCGTCACGGTATCCATCGTTACGTTAACGACGATCAGCAGGCTGGTGCCGCCGAGCGCGAGGCTGAGCCCCATGCGCGCCGTCAGGAATTCCGGGATCAGGCAGATGAGCGTCAGATAGGCCGCGCCGACGACGGTGATGCGGGTCAGCACATAGTCGAGATATGTTTCGGTGCTCTTGCCTGGACGGATGCCGGGTATGAAACCGCCGTACCGCTTCAGATTTTCAGCAGTCTCTTCGGGATTGAAGACGACGGCGGTGTAGAAAAAGCTGAAGAAGATGATGCCCGCCGCGTACAGCCCCATATACAGCGGCGACCCGTGCTGGAGCGCAGTCGTGATGCCGAGCACGAAATCGCCCCACGCGCTTTCACCGGCGACCTGGTTGCCCGCGAACTGCACGACCGTCAGCGGCATCAGCAGCAGCGACGAGGCAAAGATCGGCGGAATGACGCCCGACGTGTTGATCTTCAGCGGCAGGAAGCTCTTGTCGCCCTGCATCATGCCGCGCTGCGTCTGGCGTTTGGGATATTGAATCAGCACACGGCGCTGGGCGCGTTCCATGAAACAGATAAACGCGATGAGCCCGAATGCGAGCACCAGGATGGCAACTACGGTCAGCGGCGACATGCTGCCGCTGCGAACACCTTCGAACATGTTCACGATTGCCGTTGGAAGCTGCGAGACGATACCGGCCATGATAATGAGCGAGACGCCGTTGCCAATGCCGCGGCTGGTTATCTGTTCGCCCAGCCACATCAGGAACATCGTCCCGCCAATGAGCGAGATGACGCAGGCGACGCGAAAGAACATGCCAGGTTCGACGACCGCCGAAATTCCGGAAGACGCGCCCCAGCCTTCGAGGCCGACGGCGATGAAATAGCCCTGGATCGCTGTCAGCGCGACTGTGCCATAGCGGGTGTACTGGTTGAGCTTCTTTCGCCCCGCCTCCCCCTCTTTCTTGATCGCGGCGAGCGCGGGTGACAGCGACGTTGCAAGCTGAACGACGATCGACGCCGTAATGTACGGCATGACGCCGAGCGCGATCAGGCTCATGCGCGACAGCGAACCGCCCGAAAACGTATTGAAGAAATCGAGCACACCGCCGCGCGTCGTATCATAGAGAGTCGCGAGCGCGCGCGGGTCGATCCCCGGCAGCGGTACGTGGCTGAGCAGGCGGAAGACGATCAAGGCGCCGATGGTAAACCAAAGGCGCTTCTTGAGGTCGGTCGCCTGCGCGAACTTCGACAGGTTTAAATTGGTCGCGAGGCTGTCGGCGGCACTTGCCATATCGGTGTGTTCATTCCTGATCAGGTCAGCGCGTCATATAATGCGCCGCAAGCGGATGTCTAACTCACTACCGCCTGGCTGAGCTTGTCGAAGCCCTGCCCTTTGCCGCGGTGCTGAGAGGTAAAACGACAGCCCGTCGACAGGCTCAGGGAAGCGGTTCAGCTTTTACGAATCGTGACGGTGTTCTTCTTGGCCTTGGCCTTGTCTGCTGCGGCGACCACTTCGATCACCTCGACCGATCCGCCAGCCTTCTCGACTGCCTCACGTGCGCCCTTCGACACGCCGGATACGAGGAAGCTGAGCTTGGCCGAGAAATCGCCCTTGCCAAGCAGACGGACGCCATCCTTGCCACCGCGCGCAACGCCAGCGGCCTTCAGCGTCGCGTGATCGATTGTTGCCGACGCGTCGAGCTTGCCCGCATCGACGAGCTTCTGGATCATGCCCAGATTGATCTCTGCACAATCGCGCGCGAAGATGTTGTTAAAGCCGCGCTTTGGCAGCCGCATGTGAAGCGGCATCTGGCCGCCTTCAAAGCCCGCGATGCTCACGCCCGAGCGCGAGGTCTGGCCCTTCTGGCCGCGGCCCGAAGTCTTTCCCTTGCCCGAGCCGATGCCGCGTCCGACGCGCATCCGGCCCTTGCGGGCGCCGTCATTATCCTTGATTTCGTTCAGTTTCATTGCACTCGCTTTCGCTTTTGTCGCGCGTTGTGATTTAAGATTGCACCGTCACCATGTGCCGCACCTTGCGGAGCATGCCCTGCACTTCGGGACTGTCTTCCAGTTCCGAAACGCGGTGCATCTTGTTGAGACCGAGGCCCTTCAACGTCGCGCGCTGGTCCTGCGTACGACGGATTGGCGATCCGGTCTGCTTCAATGTGATCTTTGCCATCGCGCTTACTCCACTATCGCTGCGGCGTCGGCTTCGGCGGTTTTTGAACCGCCATGGCCGAGCAGGTCGGCGATTTTCTTGCCGCGCCGCTGTGCCACCGACTTGGGCGATGTCTGTTCGCCAAGCGCCTCGAACGTCGCGCGGATCATGTTGTAGGGGTTCGACGTGCCGACCGACTTGGTCACGACATCGGCCACACCGAGCGATTCGAAGATGGCACGCATCGGGCCGCCGGCGATGATGCCGGTTCCCTGTGGTGCCGAACGCAGTGTCACGCGACCTGCGCCGAAATGGCCGTTGCCGTCGTGGTGAAGCGTGCGACCGTCGCGAAGCGGAACGCGGATCATCTTCTTCTTGGCGGCTGCGGTCGCCTTTGAGATCGCCTCGGGCACTTCGCGCGCCTTGCCATGACCGAAGCCCGCACGACCCTTGCCGTCGCCGACGACGACGAGTGCCGCAAAGCCGAAACGCTTGCCGCCCTTCACCGTCTTCGAGACGCGGTTGATGAGAACGAGCTTTTCGATCAGCTCTTCGCCGCCATCGTCACGCCCGCCGCCATCACGCCGCGCACGGTTGTTGTTGTCGCGACCGCCACGGTTGTTACCGCCACCGCCGCCACGTCCGCCGCGCGGACCGCGGTTACGCGGCGCCTCTGCGGGGGGACCATCGGCTGCCGGAGCGGCCTGAACTTGAACTTCGTCAGCCATTTAGAACTCCAATCCGCCTTCGCGCGCACCATCGGCGAGCGCCTTGACGCGGCCGTGGAACAGGAACCCGCCACGGTCGAAAACTACGTGCGTCACGCCGGCCGCCTTCGCGGCTTCCGCCACCGACTTGCCGACTTCGGAAGCCGCCGCGACAGTCGCGCCGGCCTTGCCGAGCGTCGATGCCGCAGCGAGCGTCGTGCCCGCAGTGTCGTCGATCACCTGCGCATAGATATGCTTGCCCGAACGATGCACCGAAAGGCGCGGACGTGTTGTGCCCTTGATCCGCAGCTTGGTGCGGACGCGCTGGCGGCGCTTTTCGAAAAGCGACAGCTTTGCCATTACTTTTTCTTACCCTCTTTGCGGAAGATATACTCACCGCGATATTTGATGCCCTTGCCCTTGTACGGCTCGGGCTTGCGCCAGCGCCGGATTTCCGCCGCGAGCTGACCGACCTTCTGCTTGTCGATGCCGGTGATGTGTATGGTCGTCTGATCGGGCGTCTTCACGTCCAGGTCCGACGGCACATCAATGTCGACATCGTGCGAATAGCCGAGCTGAAGCTTGAGCTTCGGCCCCTGCGCCGCCGCACGATAACCGACGCCGGTGATTTCCAGCGTCTTGGTAAAGCCATCGGTGACGCCCGTCACGAGGTTCTGCACCAGCGTCCGCTGCATTCCCCAAAAGGCTCTTGCCGCCTTGGTGGCGTTCGCGGGCTTCACCAGCACCGCGCCGTCTTCCAGCGAATAGCTGATCTCGTCGCGCATCCTCATCGAGAGCGTGCCCTTGGGGCCTTTCACCGAAATGACGCCGTCATCCATCGAGGCAGTGACGCCCGACGGGATCGCAACAGGTTTCTTGCCGATGCGGCTCATCAGAACACCTCCGCCAGGACTTCGCCGCCGACATTGGCCTCGCGTGCTTCGGCATCCGAAAGCACACCACGCGGTGTCGAGACGATCGTGATGCCGAGGCCGTTGCGGACCCGTGGCAGTTCCTTCGATCCCGAATAAACGCGCCGACCCGGCTTCGAGACGCGCGCGACATGCTTGATCGCGGGCTGTCCTTCAAAATACTTCAGCTCGATACGAATGCCGTCATGTCCGGCAACCTCTTCGGGTGTCCAGCCACGAATATAGCCTTCGCGCTGCAACACATCGAGCACGCGCTGACGCAGCTTCGAACCCGGCGTGGTCACGCTGTCCTTGCGCGCCTGCTGGCCGTTGCGGATGCGGGTGAGCATATCACCCAGGGGATCGGTCAGTGCCATCTCTTTACCCTTACCAGCTCGACTTCGTGACGCCGGGAATCATGCCCTTGTTGGCAAGATCACGAAGCATCACGCGGGCAAGCCCGAATTTGCGATACACGGCGCGCGGACGCCCCGTTACCATGCAGCGATTGCGAACCCGCGTCGGGTTGGCGTTGCGCGGCAATGCCGACATCTTCAGGCGCGCCATCAGGCGGTCGCTGTCGTCGGCGCTTTCGTCATTAGCGATCGCGCGCAGCTTGGCGAACTTGCCAGCATATTGCTTGACCATCGCCTTGCGCTTCTCGTTCTTGTTGATGGAACTCTTCTTCGCCATGATCAGGCCGCCTTCTTTTCTTGCTCAACGACCGGGATCGGGAACGGGAAGCCGAACAGGCGGAGCAGCTCGCGCGCTTCATCGTCGGTGTTCGCCGTCGTCGTCACGATCACATCCATGCCGCGCACGGTGTCGACCTTGTCATAGCTGATTTCCGGGAAAATCAGCTGTTCCTTCAAGCCACAGGCGTAATTGCCGCGCCCATCAAAGCTCGTATCCTTAAGCCCGCGGAAATCGCGGACGCGCGGGAGAGCGATCGTTATGAAACGGTCGAGAAACTCGTACATCCGCTCGCGACGCAGCGTAACCTTGCAACCGATCGGCATGCCTTCGCGCAGCTTGAACTGGGCGACCGACTTCTTGGCCTTGGTCACAACGGGCTTCTGGCCGGCGATCAGCTCCATTTCGGCTGCAGCCTGATCGACCTTCTTCTTGTCCTGCGTCGCGTCGCCGACACCCATGTTGATGACAATCTTTTCCAAACGCGGAACCTGCAAGCGGTTCTTATACCCGAACTTTTCGGTCATCGCGGCGACAATCGTGTCGTCGTACAGCGCCTTCATCCGCGCCTTATATGCATCAGCCATTGATCTGCTCCCCGGATCGCACAGCGACCCGAATCTTCTTGCCGTCCTTCACGTCGAAACGGACGCGTGTCGGCTTGCCCGTCTTGGGGTCCTCTATCGCGACTTTCGACACGTGCATCGGCGCTTCGAACCGTGAAAGGCCACCCTGCGGGTTTTCCTGGCTCGGCTTGGTGTGGCGCGTGGCGATGTTCACGCCCGACACAATGACCTTGCCGTCCTTGGGGAACGACTTTGTCACTTCGCCGTGCTTGCCCTTGTCCTTGCCGGACAGGACGACGACCTTGTCGCCCTTCTTGATCTTAAGCGATGCCATCACAGCACCTCCGGCGCGAGCGAGATGATCTTCATGTAATTCTTGGCACGAAGCTCGCGGACGACTGGCCCGAAGATACGGGTGCCGATCGGCTCCTCGTTCTTGTTCACCAGCACGGCGGCATTGCCGTCGAAACGGATCGTCGAGCCGTCGGCCCGGTGAATGTCCTTGGCGGTGCGAACGATGACAGCACGGTGCACGTCGCCCTTCTTCACCTTGCCGCGCGGCGCGGCTTCCTTGATCGACACGACGATGACATCGCCGACACCCGCAAAGCGCCGCTTCGAGCCGCCGAGCACCTTGATGCACTGAACGCGCTTGGCGCCGCTGTTGTCCGCGACGTCGAGATTTGACTGCATCTGGATCATTACGCGTTATCCTCGACGCCGGTGTCGGCCACGCCGCCACCGTCGATGACTTTCCAGGTCTTCAGCTTCGACAA
>JANMKS010000475.1:0-2065 GCA_031372155.1 Sphingomonas sp. | reverse complement strand
GTGCCGACAAGGACACGCCCAAGGCAATCGGAGCCGCATGACCGAAGACGCACGCCGCCCCGCGACCACGGTCGTCCAGGGTGGCCGGCGCAAGGAATGGACGGGCGCAGCGGTCAACCCGCCGGTGTGGCGTGCCTCGACTATCCTGTACGAAGATGTCGCCGCGCTCAAACAGGGCGTCAAAACCAATGCCGACGGGCACTGGTTTTACGGCCGGCGCGGGACGCCGACGCAGTGGGCATTGTCCGACGCGCTGACCGCGCTCGACCCGGCGGCGCATGGGACGATGCTCTATCCCTCGGGAGCGGCAGCGGTTGCCGGTGCGTTGCTCAGCGTGCTGAAGCCGGGCGATCATTTGTTGATGGTCGATACGACTTATGATCCGACGCGGCGGTTGTGCGACGCCTACCTGGCGCAGCGCGGCATCGCGACAACATACTATGACCCGATGATCGGTGCCGGGATCGCGGCGCTGATCACGCCAGCAACGCGCGCCATCTTCATGGAAAGCCCCGGCAGCCTGACGTTCGAGGTTCAGGACGTGCCCGCAATTGTCGCGGTCGCAAAGGCGCGCGGCCTGATCACGCTGATCGACAACACCTGGGCGACGCCGCTGTATTTCCCGACCGCGGCGCTCGGTGTCGACCTGTCGATCGTGGCCTGCACCAAATACGTCGTCGGCCATTCGGACGTGATGATGGGGTCGGTAACGGCTCTGGAAGGCGCGTGGCCTGCGTTGCGCGACACCGCTCAGGTGCTGGGGCAGTGCGTCGGGCCTGACGATGCGTTCCTGACGGCGCGCGGACTGCGGACGCTCGACGTGCGGCTTGCCCGGCATCGCGACTCGGCAATCGAGATCGCGCATTGGCTGAAAGGGCGGGCCGAGGTCGGGCGCGTGCTTCACCCTGCCCTGCCCGATTGTCCCGGGCACGCGTTTTTTGCACGCGATTTCAAGGGGGCGACCGGACTGTTCGGGTTTACGCTCGCGTCGGGCGATCCGGTCAAGCTGGTCGATGCGCTGAAGCAATTCGGCATCGGATACAGCTGGGGCGGTTACGAAAGCCTGGCGATCCCGACCGAGCCTTCGCGGTGTCGCTCCGCAAGCGCGTGGCAAGGCGGGACGGTCATTCGCCTGAATATCGGGCTGGAGGATGTCCGCGACCTGATCGACGATCTGTCGTCCGCGATCGGCACCGCGTAAGACAGTTGCTTTGACGCAACACTTACCGAACGATCCTTGCAGACCGTCGCTTTTGCTGTTGTGCATCGCAACATTTTTCGGCACACCAGTGCAGTCGATGCAATCGCGGCCCGGAACGAGGCGGGCGAGGCACCGGCGCAGGCGGAACGCGACGCATTCTTTCAAAGGGAATTACTATGCGCACGTTCCTCGGCTGCTGCGGCAGCCTCGTGGCCCTCATGGTCGCTACACCCGCCCTCGCCCAGGAATCTTCGGATCAGGGCACGCCCGTCGCGGTTCCTGCCACGCAGGAGCCGGTCTCCGCTTCGCCGATCACGATCAGCGGCGGCGCGACGCTCGTCACCGATTACCGCTTTCGCGGCATTTCGCAGACCGACAAGGATTTCGCGGTTCAGGGCAATTTTACCGTCAGCCATGAATCGGGTTTTTACGTTTCGGTCTGGGGCAGCTCGATCGACGATTACGTCGCTTTCGGCAGCGACCAGGAAATCGACCTGATTGGCGGGTTCAAGAAGACCTTCGGCGGCACGACGGTCGATGTCGGCGTCTTGTACTATTACTATCCGGGTGCCGAGAAGTTCGTCAGCGTCGACACCGATTTCGCCGAACCCTACCTAGCGATCTCGCACACCTATGGTCCGATCACGGGCAAAGTGACGGCGACCTATGCGCCCAAGCAAAGCGGGCTGGATTACGGTTTCGGCAAGGAAGACGGGTTTTACCTGGCGGGCGACCTGACCGGATCGGTCGCGGGCGTGGGCCTGAGCGGCCACGTCGGCCACAGCTTTTCGCGCAATTACATCACGCTCGGTCAGAAATACACCGACTGGTCGCTGGGCGCGAGCTACACCTACAAGGCGATCA
>JANMKS010000474.1:0-2602 GCA_031372155.1 Sphingomonas sp. | reverse complement strand
GAACCTGTTTCTGGCGGGCAATGTCTATGAGCGCGACCGGCATTTCGCGGGCCTGTATTTTCAGACGAGCTTCGTCATCGCGCCTTCGGGTGACGTGGTGCTGCGGTATCGTCGGCTCAATTCGATGTATGCGCCGACGCCGCACGATGTCTGGTCGAAATATCTCGACCTATATGGTATTGAAGGCGTGTTCCCGGTCGCGCGAACGGCGATCGGCAATCTGGCCGCCATCGCTTCGGAGGAAATCCTCTATCCCGAGATTGCGCGCGCCCATGCACTGCGCGGTGCCGAAGTGTTCGTCCATTCGTCGAGCGAAATCGGATCGCCGATCAAGACGCCCAAGATGATCGCGAAACAGGCGCGTGCATTCGAGAACATGGCGTGGGTCGTGTCCGCGAACACGGCAGGGATCGCGGGCACGGGCGGGTGCACGGAGAGCGCCGACGGCAATTCGATGATCGTCGACTGGAAGGGCAATGTCGTTGCGGAAAGCAATTCGGGCGAGACCTTCACTGCCTTTGCCGACATCGACATTGCGGCGCTGCGACGGGCACGGCGAAAGCCCGGCATGACCAACATGCTTTCGCGGCAACGCACCGAATTATTCGCGGGTAGCTACGCTGCGGCAACGCATCAGCGTGCCGATGCGTTGATCGAGAACGGCGCCGTCACGATACCCGACCGCGACCATTTCAATCGCGTACAGGGCGAGACGCTGGAACGACTTGCCAGGGAGGGATTGATATGAGCGCAACCGACGTTCCGCCGCCCTATACCGCCGTCGAGCGGCACGGTGTTTTTCCGGAGGTCCGCCACGACGAGGCGGCGCGGTTCAATTTCCTCGCCAATCTGAACAAGGCGCTGGCCGGGTTCAGCGCTGGCAACAAGCTCGCCTATGACAACCGTGTCCTGCCCACCTTCAAGGCCGAGCATGGCCGCGAACCGAAGGACCGGTTCGAGATCAGGCACGCGATGAATTGCGATCCGTGGCACCGCTACTGGTCGGCTTTGAAGCGCAATTCGATGGAGATGCGCCAGCAGAATGGGCGGTCGATGGTGCTGCGCCAGATCGACGAGCTCGACGCGCGGGCGCGGCAGTACAATGAGGGCCGCGAAACCCTCTCCCTGAATCCCGACGTCGCGGTGCCGCGATATCAGGCCGCGATCGACATCCACTGCATGCCCGGAAGCTATCACGGCGAGGAACGGCCGGGCGACGTGTCGGCGGGTGCGAATTACGACAGCGGACTCTTTGCGACGACTGGCGGCGGACTGGGGGCGCTGAGCGACGGCGGCGGGCAGGCTCTGGTCGACTGGGTCCGGCGCGAGCGACCGGGTTGGACCCCGAAGCGCATTCTCGATCTGGGGTGCACCATCGGACACAATATCGTGCCGCTGGCGCTTGCGTTTCCCGATACCGAAGTGATCGCGATCGACACCGCTGCGCCCTCGCTGCGCTATGGCCATGCGCGCGCACAGTCGCTGGGCGCACACAATCTGAAGTTCGTTCAAATGAATGCCGAGGCAATGGATTTCCCCGATGGGCATTTCGACTGGGTCCAGACGACGATGTATCTGCACGAACTGTCCGGCAAAGCCCTGCCGATCGTCATCCGCGAAGGTGTGCGCGTCCTCTCACCCGGCGGGTTGATGCTTCATCTGGAACAGCCGCAATATTCAGACGACATGCCGCTGTACGAGCAATTCATCCGCGACTGGGATGCGTTCAACAACAACGAGCCGTTCTGGTCCGCGATGCATGCGCTCGACCTCAAATCGATCATGGCCGATGCCGGCTTGCCCGATGTGTTCGTGACAGGCGTGCGCGCGGTCGTCGACGAGGCGATATTCCCGCGCCAAGACGAAGGTGTCGAGGACCACGGGCGCGCGGCGGTTTGGAACGCCTATGGCGCGTGGAAGCCGGCGTGAGCGACGAAGTGGACTGGATCGCGCGGGCGGGCGCAAAGGCGAAGGGCAAGCGGCCCGCGTATTTCGACGATCCTGCAATCGACCGCACCTTGTCGATCGTGATGGCGATCGCGGGTGAGTTGTCGGTGCTGCGCGAGCGGCTCGATACCGTAGAACGACTGCTCGATGCGAAGGGCGCAATCAGCCGCGCCGACATCGAAAGCTATGTCCCCGACCGGCAAGCGGGCGCGGAACGCGGGCTGTTGACCAAGGAATACATCGCGCGCATCCTGCGCGGTGTGCAGCAGGATATGGAAGCGCTCGCCGAAATCGGCCCGAGCGTCGAGGAACTGAGCGGCGAGCTGAAAGAGATTTAACCCATCGCCTCCTCTGCATAATCGGCCATCGTCAGTGCCGCGCCCGACTGGCGGATAAGTGCCTGTTTGCGAAAGAAGCGCATGAGGCCGCTGTCGCCCATGCGCGAGGGACCGAGGCCGGAGGCTCCGAAACTCGATTTTTCGGCTTCCCAGATCATTGACGTCAGCGCGCCGTCGTTGATCGACACGGCCCCTGCACAGAGCCGCCGCGCCACGGCTTCGGCACCGTCGCCGATGACCGCAGCCGACAGCCCGAACACGCTGTCGTTCGCCATCGCCACCGCCTCGTCGACCGTGTCGAAGACGCTGACGGGGAT
>JANMKS010000473.1:0-6869 GCA_031372155.1 Sphingomonas sp. | reverse complement strand
TCGGCCTTGCGGATCTTGCGACCGCGATTGCGATCGGCCTCGTCCTGGCTTGTCGTGGTCCAGTCGGCTGCTTTTCCGACGACCTTGAATGGTGCCGTCACCACGCTGCCGACCGTGCTGACGCAGCCCGGCAGAAGCAGGGCGGGAATGACAAGGAGTGCACGCATGATCATGCCGTGCCCGTTACAGCATTAACGGCCCATGATCGAGATGGGGCAGGACGTGGCGCGCAAAAAGGTCGGCTTCTGCGGCGTGCGGATATCCCGACAGGATGAACGCCTCGATCCCCTCCGCCTGGTAGGCGCGGAGCTTTGCCAGCACCTGATCCGGATCGCCGACGATCGCCGCCCCGCAACCCGAACGCGCCCGCCCGATGCCGGTCCACAGGTTGTCCTCGACGAAACCCTCGTCGCCCGCAGTCGCACGCAACTCGGCCTGGCGCTGCACGCCGACACTCGTGGAATCGAGCGACTTGGCGCGGATGGCATCGCCGGTTTCAGCGTCGAGCCGCGACAAGAGCCGCGACGCATAGGCGCGCGCCTCGGTTTCGGTTTCGCGAACGATGACGTGCGCGCGATATCCGAACTTCAGGGTGCGTCCGTGTTTCGCCGCCCGTGCGGTCATGTCGGATATGATCTCGCGCACTGCGGGCATCGTATCGGGCCACATCAGATACACATCGCACCCCTGCGCCGCCGCCTCGCGCGCGTCCTCCGACAGGCCGCCGAAGTATAGCGGCGGGCACTTTCCGCTGACCGTGCTCATGCGGGGCGGGTCGATCTCGATCGTGTAATGCTCGCCCTTGTGCGCCAAGTGCTCGCCGTTCAGCAGCGCCTTCAAAATCTGCATGACCTCGAGCGTGCGCGCATAGCGCGGGGCGCTGGCCAGCTTGTCGCCGGGCAGGTCGGACGAGATGATATTGATCGTCATGCGCCCGCCTGTGATGCGGTCGAGCGTCGCGATCTGCCGCGCCAGCTGCGGCGGCCAGCTTTCGCCGATCCGGACCGCCATCAGCAGCCTGATCCGGCTCGTCAGTGCAGCAATCGCCGCAGCAAACGCAGTCGTATCGAGGCCGAGGCTGTACCCACTCGGCAAAAGGATGTTGTCGAAGCCGCCCTTCTCGGCGGTCAGGACTATGTTGCGGCAATGCTCCCAGCTTGACGCGAGCATCGGATCGGGTTGCCCCAGAAACTCGTAATCGTCATCGCATAGCGCTGAAAACCAGCTGACTTCGCATGTCACGGCAATTTCTCCCCGCGTGAGGCGACCAGAACCTTGTACCAGCTTTCGCGCGTCCAGCCGACTCGATAGGCGTCGGCAGCTTCACGGATGCGATCGGGATGTTGCGATCCGATAATCGGGATCGGATGCGCCGGATGCGCCATGATCCAGCTATAGGCGGCGGCGGTGCGTGATACGCCGTGAGCGTTGGCCACGTCGTCGAGCGCTGCGGCGACGGCCGTTTCGCGCGCGTTCGTCGGATTGGCGATGCGCCCTCCACCCAAAGGGGACCAGGCGAGCACGGCGTGATTGTGCTGAAGCGCGATATCGAGCGTCCGATCCTCGATCGCGCCAATTTCCAGTGCCGATATCTCGGGCTGGATGGTCGAAAGCGGAATGCCGTGCGCCGGCATCAGTGCTTCGAGTGTGCGGGTCTGTGCGGGCGTATAATTCGATACGCCGAACGCACCGATCTTGCCCAGCGTGTAGGCTTTTTCTGCAAATTTCACGATTTCGTGCGGATGCGTCAGGATGTCGGGCCGGTGAATCTGATACAGGTCGACCCGCGGCACGCCCAAACGCCTCAACGAAGCATCGAGCGCCTGCTCCAGATAGCGGGAGGAACTGTCATACGGGATCGGCGGCATGATGCCGCCTTTCGTCGCGAGCACCATGCGGTCGCGAAATGCGGGATTTGCCGCGAACACCTGCCCCAGCAACGCCTCCGCATCGCCAAAGCCGCCGCTGCCGTCGAACCCGTAAATATCAGCAGTGTCGAACAGCGTGATGCCGCTGTCGAGTGCCGCTGCGACCAATGCTGTCGCATCGGCCACCGAGCGCCCCGCGAACCGCCACATCCCCCACGCCATCGAGGAGACAAGAATACCGCTCCTCCCGAGCAAGCGCGTTTTCTCGATGGGGGGCAATTCGCTCATGGTCCGCTCGACATCCGTTTCTGACAACGATGTCTTATTGGCGCGGGCAAGGGGGTGGGGTCAAGTTGCTTCAGGAATGAAGAGCAAGCGCGAGACAGTGGAAGAGGCACTGCGCGCCTGCGTTCGCTTGATAAATCAATGGTCGGTGACGGAGTTGCGCGACATTGGCTGCGTCGGCGACCTGGACGCGATCTGCCTTGTCGAGCACCTGGGATTGCGGATTCCGTCCGGCTAGGCGACTTTGCCGACGCTTCCCCGCACCACCAGTTCATGCTGCAACCGGCGATGCTCGACCCCCTCCACGCGCTCGAACAGCAGGCTTGCCGCCGCAAAGGCCAGTTCGCGCGTCGGCTGGCGGATTGTGGTGAGCGGAGGCCAGACCAGCTGTGCCAGCGGCGTGTCGTCGAACCCCGCCACCGACAGGTCGTCGGGCACTCCGATGCCCTTCTCGTGCGCGACCGTGAGAACGCCTGCGGCCATATCGTCGTTGCTGGCAAAGATCGCAGTCGGGCGGCGGGGGTAGCTCAGTAAACAGTGCGCGGCCTTCACGCCGCTCACGAAATCGAATTCGCCCGGATGGACAAGTCCGGGTTCGAACGCGACACCCGCGCGGTCGAGCGCACGGCGATATCCGAACAGGCGTTGCTCACTCGCCATGTGGTTGGGATGCCCCTGCACGAACCCTATGACGCGGTGCCCCAGGTTGATGAGGTGAGTCGTCATGTCGTCCGCCGCCTGCACGTCGTCCATATAGACCGACGACGTCAGCGCGTGATTGGTGCCCGGCGAAATCCGCACGAACGGAATCCCGCGCCTTTCGAGATCGGCCAGCACCGGCCCGGCATCGGTCACCGGCGATGACAGGATAATCCCGTCGACGTGCGTTTCGTCGATCAGGCCGCCGACTTCGGCTGCAAGTGTTTTCGACGCCACGTCGGCAGGCTGTGCGAGCATCCGTACCCCGGCTTCGCGGCAGCGCGCCCACACGCCTTCCTGAATAGCGTGCATGTAATAGGGTGAATGATTGTCATAGATCAGCGCGATCTGGTGCGATCGCTTGCCACCAAGCGAGCGCGCGGCAAGGCTGGGGCTGAACGACAGCGCGGCAATCGCGGCTGCAACCCTGGCACGCGTCGGTTCGCGCACGTATTTCTCGTTGTTGAGGACGCGGCTGACGGTCTTGATCGACACGCCGGCATGTCTCGCGACGTCGGCGATTGTGTTGCGTGCGACCATCAATTCCCCCTTCGGTGCTGTTGTAGCGATGCAACAAGCCGCCATCAATCGCCTGCGGCCCCTTGCGAAACACCTGCCTGACGTGCGAATGCGTGATTTAAGACATCGTTGTCATACGGGCGATGCGGCTAAGCTGGGAGAGGGAATCGATGCTGCGATACGGTCTGGTCGGCACGGGCATGATGGGCGTCGAGCACATCCGCAACGTTGCGATCACACCCGGCGCAGAGATTGTCGCCCTCGCCGATCCGGTCGAAACCTCGCTTGGCTGGGCAAAGGCGGCGCTGGGAGAGGGCGCGGCGCCAGAAGTATTTGCCGACTCCGCCGGCCTGGCCAAGGCGAACCTCGATGCGGTCATCGTCGCGTCGCCGAACTATACGCATCGCGCGGTCCTCGAACCGCTGTTCGACGCGGGCCTCAATATCCTGTGTGAAAAGCCGGTGGCGACCACCGTCGACGACGCGCGCTGGATCGTCGACCGTGCCGCGGCCTCACCGGGCATATTCTGGACCGCGATGGAATATCGCTACATGCCACCCGCGGCCGAGTTCGTGCGACAAATCCATGACGGGCGCACCGGCACGTTGCAGATGCTGAGCATCCGCGAACATCGCTTTCCCTTCTTGCCAAAGGTCGGCGACTGGAACCGTTTCAGCGAAAACACCGGCGGAACGATGGTCGAGAAATGCTGCCACTTCTTCGATCTCATGCGGCTGATCGTGAAATCGGAGGCGGTGCGCGTCTATTGCTCGGGTGCGATGGACGTGAACCACCTCGACGAAGCATACGACGGTCGCACGCCAGACATTATCGACAACAGTTACACCACGGTCGATTTCGCCAACGGTGCGCGCGCGATGCTCGACCTGTCGATGTTCGCGGACGGCGCCGAAAACCAGGAAGAGATTACTGCGGTCGGCGACAAGGCGCGGCTCGACTGCCTGATCCCGACCGGCGACCTGATATTCAGCCCTCGCACCGGCTTCATGCAGCCAAAAAGCGTCACGCGTGAGCACATCGAGGTCGAGGCGCACGCGCTTGCCGCCGGGCAGCACCACGGCGCGACCTTCTACCAGCACCAGAAATTCTGTGCGGCGGTCGCGGGCGTCGGCGACGTAGAAGTCACCGCGAGGGACGGGATGATGGCAGTTGCCATCGGCACCGCCGCAGAAATCAGCGCGCGCGAACGGCGCGTCGTGACGATGGATGAGTTGGGCTTTTGATCAAGCGCCGTGAAACAGGCGCACTACACAGGAAGGAATATTCGATGAAGAAATCACTGATGCTGGCGAGCGTAGCCGCCTTTGCCCTGACCGCCGCACCGGCTTTCGCACAGGATGCCGCCCCCGCCGAGGTCGACGAAGGTGCGCCCGCAGAAATCGTCGTGACGGCGCAAAAGCGGACCGAACGATTGCAGGACGTTCCGCTCGCCGTCTCCGTGATCAGCGGCGACGCGATCGCGGCACGCGGCGGCGTCAACCTGGAAAGCGCGCAATATCTGGTTCCCACGCTCAACTTCCGCAAATCGGGCGCGGCAATCAACCAGTCGCTGTTTCTGCGCGGCGTCGGCACATCGACATTCTCGATCGCGGGCGAGCCTTCCATCTCGACCGTCGTCGACGGCGTCGTTTACAGCCGCGCCGGCGAAGCCTTCAGCGATCTGGTCGACGTCGAGCGGATCGAAGTCTTGCGCGGACCGCAGGGCACGCTGTTCGGCAAGAACGCCAGCGCGGGCGTCGTCAACATCATTACCAAATCGCCGGGCCGGGACTTCGGCGGCATGCTTGAGGCCGGCTATGCCGATCGCAACGAATATCGCGGCCGCGCGGCGCTGAACCTCCCGTTGGGCGAGGACGCAGCGGTGCGGGTCGTCGGTTTTTACAGCAAGTACGACGGCAATATCTTTAACGCCGCGGCCAACGTGAACCGCTACGTCAATGGCTACGAACGCTATGGCATTCGCGCAAAGCTTGTCGGCAATATCGTGCCGGACCTTCGGGTTACGGTCATTGCCGACTGGCGCAAGGCCAATGACGATTGCTGTGCAGAGGTCATCGGGACGCCTCCCGGCGCGGTCAACGTAACCGCTACCGTCGGCGGCGTCGCAGGCACCTCGGTCGTCGCGATTCCGGCGGCAACCGTGCAGGGCGCGCTGTCTGGTACGCAGTTCGCCGCCGACAAATCACGCCGCATCCGGCAGAACCAGGTCACGCAGAGCCGCCAGAAGAGCTATGGCACGTCGGTTCAGCTCGATTGGGACGCGGGCAACAAGACGGTGACGTCGATCACCGCATTCCGGCGCTTCGACGAAAACGAAATCCGCGACGGCGACTTCCTGGACACGGCTTATGTCCAGCTCAATCAGCTGCATGACGTCGGGCCGCAAACGGGCAAAACCTTCACTCAGGAAATCCGGCTGTCCTCGAACGGCAAGCAGTTCATCGACTACACGCTCGGCGCATTCTACAGCTGGGCGCGGACCGACCGGACCTTCACGCGCAACGACGTCGTCTGCAACGTGCCGACACCGACGACGCTGCCCGTAACCCCGTTCACAACGCTCACGCCCTGTGGATCGGTGGGCGCACCCCCGACGACGTTGCCGACCGGCACCGCGACATTCGGTTCGGTGTTCAAGAACCTGGCCTTCTTTGGGCAGGGCACTGTCAATGTCAGCGACAGCTTCCGCCTGATCGGCGGCCTGCGTTATACGTCTGACCAGCTCGACGTCTTCCACAGCCGCCGCACGACGCTCGCGGGGCCGGGCATCAACCCCAACTTCGACGCGGGCACCTATGCCGAATATCTGCGGCTTGTCCGCACCGGCGTTGCAGCGAACGTTGCTCAGGGCGCATCGGTCGCGGCGTCGAACGGCGTTCCTTTCCGCAACAAGGTCACGAGCACCAACTGGTCGGGAAAGGCGGGCGCGCAGTTCGACCTCAGCCGGAACAGCACGGCCTACGGCACATATTCACGCGGGTATAAGGGGCCGGCGTTCAACATCTTCTACAATCTTCAGGCGCTGGGCGCCGGACCTATCGATCCCGAAACGTCCGATGCCTACGAACTGGGGCTTAAGAACACGCTGTTCGGTGGAAAGCTCGTCCTGAACTTCGCGGCCTATTATGCGAAGTACAAGAACTTCCAGGCGAACAACCCCGACATCGTGGCCGGCGTTGTCGTGACGCGCTTCACCAATGCGGGCGATATCTCCACCCGTGGCGGAGAAGTCGATTTCGTGTTCCGCCCGGTCACCGACCTGAACATCTCGGGCGGGGTCGCCTATACCGATGCGCGCGTCGATGCGTTCAAGGCGCCTCCCGGCGCGGCGGCTTCGGCGATCGTGCCTGCGGGAACGCGCCTTGCCTATGCACCCGAATGGAAGGGATCGCTCAGCACCGATTATCGTATCCGCACCGGCGGCGCGATCGACGTGCAGCTGGGCGCGCAGGGATCGTATCAGTCGAGCCAGCTGTC
>JANMKS010000464.1:0-10009 GCA_031372155.1 Sphingomonas sp. | reverse complement strand
GGATCCGCTGCGCGTGGCGGTGAAAATCTGGACAGGGATCGACACCAGCGCGAGCCGGATTTGTCCCTGCCAATACGGGCGTGCCGCCATCTACGGTCCTTTAGTTACGGGACCGATTCAATGCGCGAACGGCGACGGTGTTCCGAAGCCGTTTGAACGGATCGCCTTACCGTCCGTCAGCTTCGCTTGGCAGAAATAGCGTTTCGAGGAAGAGTGAGGGTTGAGGAAGATTCTGACAAAGTTTGCAGAGTCCGCGATATCACTTCGGCTTCCTCACCATCAATAGCCCGTGCCGCAGGCCATGACAGTAAGGTACCACTTGGAGGCCAGAGACGATGCGAAGCCTTCGGGTCAAAATTGAACTCAGAATTGAGATCGGCCACAGTCGATATTAGCGCAAATATAAAGAGATTTCCGATAGCCAGTGTAAAACTCTTGGTATTTGTTTCGATCTCTACGCCGGGAGTCGTAGGTTCGATACCTAAAGCCAGTCCGTGCGTGTGATAGCCAGATCGCCACACATCGTCTCTACAATTGAAGATATGTATAGAGTAAATTGGCGGCATTACTCGATCAGTATGGAAAATCGAAACCATTTCCGCAGGCATTATTGCGACGCTCTCTAAGTCCAGAAGCATGAACTTATACGTCAGATATTCCACGAGCCTGTTCTGTGACTTTTGGGGCATGGCAACGTTTTGCCCAAAAATCATTCTTGATAGTTCCGGTTTGATCGCCTCCTCGCAGGCGCTCATCCAACCAGAATTGCATGATTTACAAACTTTACGCAGTCGGATCGTGCCGACCGAACCCTGCCTTTTTGTGCGGCGTAGAACCGTTTCTTGGTCCCCCGGCCTCCAGCGATGGCATCGATAACGAGTGTGCGACGATGCAGATGGCAGAATTGGCAAAGCCCACTTTGGCAGGATGTGCTCCTTTGACATAGGACCACCACCGCAAAATATGCAGACCGGCTTAGCTAAAGTGGGACGATTGGCCATAAGAGCTCGATGCTACCCCAAAACGCCAACGAACTCGGGACTAACGTCTGATACTTACGTTTTGGTGGAGCCTAGCGGGATCGAACCGCTGACCTCCACACTGCCAGTGTGGCGCTCTCCCAGCTGAGCTAAGGCCCCAATCAGGCGCGCGCTCTATGCGAGAGCGCGCGCCTTTGCAATGCTGTCATAGCATCGAAGTCTTAAGTTCAGACTTCCTGTTCGCCGGTTCCGGTATCGACGCCAAGATCGTCGTCGCCGCCCAGGTCGACTTCGTCGTCGGGCGACTTTTCGGCGTCTTCATCGACGTCGATGTCCAGCTCGTCATCGCCCAGATCGGCGTCGGGAACTGCATCGGCCTCTTTCTTCGGCGCGTCGAAAGGCAAAGGCTGCTTGGACTTGAGGACCGACTCAGGTGCCCAGATATTCCCGCAGGCAATGCAGGTCACAGGATCGTCCTTCGTCAGGTCGTAAAAGCGGGTCGCGCACTTCGGACAAGTCCGCTTTGTGCCCCATTCAGGCTTAACCATGGGCCTATGCTGCTCCGGTAAAAAATTAGGAAATTCGCGAGCGGGTCGCGAGACGGCGCTGCCCTTGCCATAGCGAATCGCCGCTGTCAAAGCCGCGGGCCATGAGCGACCCCCGCGTATTTTCTGCGTCAGGCCCGTTGCGCGGCACTGTCACAGTTCCGGGCGACAAGTCGGTCTCGCACCGCGCCCTCATGCTATCGGCGCTGGCAGTGGGCGAGTCGGTAATCACTGGCCTGCTCGAAGGTGAAGACGTGCTCGCGACCGCCGCTGCCATGCGTGCGATGGGCGCCACCATCGAAAAGCGCGGCGGCACATGGCACGTCTGGGGGGTCGGCGTCGGGGGTTTGCTACAACCCGCGCAGGCACTCGAGATGGGCAATTCGGGCACATCGACCCGGCTGCTGATGGGTCTGGTGGCCAGCCACCCAATCACCGCGACCTTTGTCGGTGACGCCTCGTTGAGCAACCGACCGATGGGCCGCGTGATCGATCCACTATCGGCCATGGGCGCTGCGTTCACCGCAAGTCCCGGGGGGCGGTTGCCGCTGATGGTCCGCGGGATCTGCCCCGCCGTGCCGATCGCCTATCGCCTTCCGGTCGCGTCGGCTCAGGTCAAGTCGGCGGTGCTCCTGGCGGGCCTCAATGCGCCTGGTATCACTCGGGTAATCGAGCCTGTAGCGACCCGCGATCACAGCGAGCGGATGCTCGCCGGCTTCGGCGCGGACTTGACCGTCGATGTCGATGGACAAGGCGTGCGGACGATCGCCATTCGTGGCGAAGCAGAGCTGAAGCCGCAGAGCATCGTCGTTCCCGGCGACCCATCCTCCGCCGCCTTCGCGATCGTCGCGGCGTTGATCGTACCCGGATCGCAGGTGACGATCGAGAACGTCGGCATGAACCCGACGCGCTCGGGCCTTGTCAAAGTGCTCTGCGATATGGGCGCCAGGATCGAGGTGATTAAAGTGAGGGTCGTAGGCGGCGAACCCGTGGCGGACCTGCTGGTCGAGTATTCGGCCCTCAAAAGTATCGAGACCGCGCCCTATATTGTTCCAAGCATGGTCGATGAATTTCCCATACTTTTCGTAGCAGCGGCGCTCGCCAAGGGCCGCAGTATTTTCCGTGGGCTCGACGAATTGCGCGTTAAGGAGTCCGATCGGATAGCTGTAATGGCAGAAGGTCTGACGGCGATCGGTGTGGCGGTGGAACAGGTGTCGGACGGATTGATTGTCAACGGACGCGACGGGCAGCCGTTCTCTGACGAGAGCATCGTTGCAACCCACCTCGACCACCGCATCGCGATGAGCTTCGCCGTAGCCGGGCTTGCCAGCCGTTCGGGCATAACGATCGACGACATGTCCCCTGTCGCCACGAGCTATCCGGATTTTGAGGCAATGGTCGCGGACCTTCAGTCATGACCTCCACGGCGGCGGATGCGATTGGAATCTGCGGAAGCGTCCTGTTCATCGGCGCATTTGCCTACGCGAACCGCGTTCCCGTGATGAACAAGATTTTGTTCAACGCGCTCAATCTGGTTGGGGCCATCCTGCTGCTCATCTCGCTGTCGGTAAACTTCAATCTTGCGGCCTTCGTGCTCGAAGTCGCCTGGGGATTTATTGCGTTCATCGGGCTGATCGCGGCGCTGAGGACGCGGGCGTGATCATCGCGGTCGATGGACCCGCCGCCTCGGGCAAGGGCACGATTGCACGCGCAGTCGCGTCGCACTTCGGCCTTCCGCATCTCGACACCGGACTCCTGTATCGCGCCGTGGGCATGGCGGTGCTGCGCCACGGCGGCAATCCGTCGAATGCGGACGATGCCCTTGCCGCTTGCGATTTCAGCGATGCGATGCTCGACGATCCGGCGATCCGCAGCGAGGCGGCATCGCGTGCTGCATCGGTCGTGTCGGCCCATCCTGTGGTCCGTGCGGCGCTTTTGGACCGGCAGCGCGCCTTTGCAAGGCAGCCGGGTGGTGCGGTCCTCGACGGGCGCGATATCGGCACCATCATAGCGCCCGAGGCCGATGCCAAGCTGTTCGTTACGGCGGCGCCCGAAACCCGCGCGGCGCGGCGCTTTGCGGAACTGATCGGGGCCGGCGCGCACGTCACGCTCGACCATGTCCTCGCCGACATTCACGCCCGCGATGCACGCGACGGCGCGAGAGAGGCAGCGCCGCTGCTGCAGGCGCACGATGCTGTCTTGCTCGACACGAGCGACCTCGCTATAGGCGGCGCGGTCCGGCAGGCGATCGCTCTGGTGGAAGCTCGGGTAAAACCTTAGCGCGACGGCACAGCCCGTTCGCGCTTTTTGCTTTTAACCGCTTCCGTCACGCAGGGATCGGCGACCCGGATGCCGCACGGACATGGGGTTCGCGCGGCACTTCTGGTCAAAGACCGGCGGAGACAACCGCCAGGCCGGAAACTGTAAAAGACTTTAGGATACAAGACTTTATGGCCACTGCGGCAATGCCAACGCGCGACGATTTCGCAGCACTCCTCGAAGAAACAATCGGTGCCGACGGCGGCTTCGAGGGCAAGGTGGTCAAGGGCACCGTTACTGCCATCGAAAACGACATGGCGGTGATCGACGTCGGACTGAAGTCCGAAGGCCGCGTCCGGTTGAGCGAATTCGCTCCCGCCCCCGGCCAGAAATCAGACCTGAAGGTTGGCGACGTAGTCGAAGTGTATGTCGACCGTGTCGAGAATATGCACGGCGAAGCCATGCTCAGCCGCGACCGCGCCCGTCGCGAAGCCGCCTGGGACACGCTCGAAACCGAGTTCGCCAAGTCGGCACGCGTCGAAGGCGTGATCTTCGGCCGCGTAAAGGGCGGCTTCACTGTTGATCTGTCGGGAGCCGTGGCGTTCCTGCCCGGCTCGCAAGTCGATATCCGTCCCGTCCGCGACGTGACTCCGCTCATGGATATTCCGCAACCGTTCCAGATTCTGAAGATGGACCGCAAGCGCGGCAACATCGTCGTCTCGCGCCGTGCGATCCTCGAGGAAAGCCGTGCCGAAGCGCGCACCGGCCTGATCTCGACGCTGGTCGAGGGTCAGATCATCGATGGGGTTGTCAAGAATATCACCGATTACGGTGCGTTCGTCGACCTCGGCGGTATCGACGGTCTGCTTCACGTCACCGACATGAGCTACAAGCGCGTCAATCACCCGTCCGAAGTCATCGCGATCGGTGACACGGTCAAGGTCCAGATCGTCCGCATCAACAAGGACACGCAGCGCATCTCGCTCGGCATGAAGCAGCTCGAAAGCGATCCGTGGGACGGCGCAGAGGCGAAGTACCCGATTGGCGCCAAGCTGTCGGGCCGCGTTACGAACATCACCGAATATGGTGCGTTCGTCGAACTCGAGCCGGGCATCGAAGGCCTTGTGCACGTCAGCGAGATGAGCTGGACCAAGAAGAACGTCCATCCGGGCAAGATCGTCAGCACCAGCCAGGAAGTCGATGTCATCGTCCTCGAGGTCGACAGCGAGAAGCGCCGCGTTTCGCTCGGGCTCAAGCAAGCAATCTCGAACCCGTGGGAGCAGTTTGCAGCCGATCACCCTGTGGGTTCGCAGGTCGAGGGCGAGGTCAAAAATGCCACCGAATTCGGCCTGTTCATCGGGCTCGAAGGCGACGTCGACGGCATGGTCCACATGTCGGACATCGCATGGGGCATCTCGGGCGAGGACGCGCTGAACCTTCATCGCAAGGGCGAGAGCGTCAACGCAATCGTGCTCGATATCGACGTCGAGAAGGAGCGTCTCTCGCTCGGCATGAAGCAGCTCGAAAAGGGTGCGCCTGCGGTCGGATCGACCGGTGCTGGTTCGGGCCTTGCCAAGAACAGCGTCGTTACAGTCACCGTGCTCGAAGTGCGCGACGGCGGGCTCGAGGTTCAGGCGGGCGAAGACGGCGCAACCGGCTTCGTCAAGCGCTCCGACCTCGGGCGCGACCGCGACGAACAACGGCCCGAGCGTTATCAGGTCGGGCAAAAGTTCGATGCGATGGTCATCGGTTTCGATCGCTCGAAGAAGCCCAACTTCTCGGTCAAGGCGATGCAGATGGCCGAGGAAAAGCAGGCCGTTCAGCAATATGGCTCTTCGGATTCGGGTGCCTCGCTCGGCGATATCCTGGGCGAAGCATTGAAGGCGCGCGACGACAAGAAATAAGCGTTTCGCGTTCGTAATAAAAATAACGCGTTCGGTTGAGCGCAGGTCGCCAAACTGTTACGGGTCGGGACGGCATTCGGTCGTCCCGATCCACATTTTTGGAGGAAACCTGTGATCCGATCCGAACTCGTCGAAATGCTGGTTGGCGAAAACGAAGGCCTCGCCGTGCGAGACGTGGAAAGCATCGTCGACTGCTTCTTTGACGAAATCAGCGCAAAGCTGGCAAACGGCGGTCGGATCGAGTTGCGCGGGTTCGGCACGTTTTCGACTCGTGATCGCGATGCGCGCACAGGACGCAACCCGCGCACCGGAACATCCGTTGATATCGAGGCCAAGAAAGTGCCGCATTTCAAGCCTGGCAAGGAAATGCGCGCCCGCCTGAACGTCTAAGGCTTGACGCGCCTGTCGCAGTGCGCGTTCAAGGGCCATGGGCGGACGTGGCGGAATCGGTAGACGCAGCGGACTTAAAATCCGCTTCCCACAGTGGAGTGCGGGTTCGATTCCCGCCGTCCGCACCATCCTGGCGGCAATCCTGCTGAGCGGCTGCTCAAGCGCCGACGACCCCAACCGGACCGATATCAGTATCATCGGCGGCCCGCCTCGTCTTGGCGACCCTGACCGTGATGCTCTCGACGTCAGCCGAAATATCGTCATGCGCGAAACTGCGATGGGACTGGTAACGCTGGATGCGACGGGCCAGGTGGAGCCTGCACTGGCTGAAAGCTGGATCGTGACCGACGACGGGCTCAGCACCATCTTTCGGATTCATCGCGTCGCGTGGCCCGACGGCAGTGAAGTTACCGGCGACGAAGTGGCGGCAAGCCTTAAACGCGCCATGGCGCCATCGAGCGAGAACCGGCTGAAGCCCTTGCTGAGCGCCGTCGACGCGGTCGTGGGCATGACCGGGCGAGTCGTCGAAATTCGGCTGAAGGTGCCGCGCCCGAACCTTTTGCAGCTGCTGGCCCAGCCCGAACTTGGCATTCGTCGCCAGGGGACCGGTCTCGGTCCGTGGCGAATTACCGGGCGCGAAGGTAATGCAATGGTCCTACGCCCCGTCACGACCTTCGCGGATGCAAGCCTCGACGATGCGCCCGAGGCGAAGCGCGTTGTCCATTTAAAGGGTGGTCGGGCCGCACTGGCCGTTGCGCGTTTTCAATCCGGAAAGAGCGATCTGGTGCTTGGCGGCACTTTGAACGACTGGCCGATCGTCCAGGCCGCGCGCGTCAAACGCGCGGCGCTTCGCCTCGACCCGGCAGAAGGGCTATTCGGTCTCGCCATCATTCCAGAGGTCTCGTTTTTGAAGGAGAAAGACCTGCGGGCAGCGCTCGCGATGGCCATCGATCGCGGCGGCCTGATCGCGATGATCGGTGCGGAGCGCTGGACGCCGATGGAACGCCTTCTTCCAGTCCAACTGGACAGCGGTCAGCCTGCGACTTCGCCCGATTGGACCACCCTTGCCCTCGCCGATCGGCAAAATATCGCACGGCAGCGTGTGGCAGCCTGGGTCAGCGCGCGGGGGAAGTTCGAACCGTTACGGCTGGCGTTGCCGCAAGGGCCCGGCATGCGCCTGCTGTTCGCGCGCATCCGCTCCGACTGGCGAGGCATCGGCGTCGAGGTGGTACGGGTTGCGGCGCGCAGCAAGGACGCCGACATTCGGCTGATCGACGAGGTGGCACCCAACAGCAGCGCGAACTGGTATCTCACCCGCACGGGCTGCGGATATCGTCTCTCCTGCAGCCCGGTCGGTGACCTCGCACTGCAAGAGGCGCGCGTCGCACCATCGCTTGGCAAGCGATCCGCGGCGATTGCGCGAGCGGACGCCGCCTATGCAGAGAATGCGGGCTATATCCCGCTTGCCAAGCCGCTTCGCTGGTCACTCGTTGCCCCGGCCCTGACCGGGTTTCGCGACAACGCCTTTGCCGTACACCCGTTCAATCAACTGAGACCAAACTAGCGAACCGCGTCTCGCATACCCATATCGACAACAAGGAGACGCTCATGCCCAAGGTCGACAGCCCCGATTTCGAAGCTCTTGCACGGACTATCGGACTTGGCGGCAACGATCCGGCCTCCGTCCGGAGGCGCGTCGAAGCAATGGAGCGCCTGCTTGAAGGTCTTTTCACATTGCCCGGTACCAATCGCAAAGTGGGGCTCGATGTGATCCTCGACTTCATTCCTGTCGGCGGCAGCGTGATCGCTGCTGTCATGGGCGGCTGGCTTGCGTGGGAAGCGCGCAATCTCGGCATGCCGAAACATGCCTATCTGCGGATGGCGGGGAACATCGGGTTCGACGCTCTCCTCGGTGCCATCCCTTTCGTGGGCGCGATACCCGACTTTTTCTTCCGGTCGAACACCCGCAATCTTCGGATGATCAAAAAGCACTTGGACCGGCACCACCCGGGTACGGTGATCATAGAGCGGTAAAGTCGAGCCCGATGTCGGCGGCTGGGGCGCTTTGGGTAAGGCGACCGACAGAAACGTACGTCACGCCCGTTTCTGCGATCTCGCGGATCGTGTCGAGGCGCACGCCGCCCGACGCTTCGGTCATTGCACGCCCTGCGACCAGTGCAACGGCCCGGCGAAGAAGTGCGGGCGGCATGTTATCGAGCAGGATGTGAGTGGCGCCCGCTGCCAATGCCTCCTCGACCTGATCAATCCGGTCGACCTCGACTATGATGCGGGCGATCCCGGCGGCCACGGCGCGGCGCGTTGCTTCGCCGACCGACCCTGCCACGGCCACATGATTGTCCTTGATCATTGCAGCATCATCGAGCCGCATACGGTGGTTTGTTGCGCCGCCCAGGCGCGTCGCGTATTTCTCCAGCTCGCGCAGCCCGGGGATCGTTTTGCGCGTGTCGAGCAGGACGCATCCGGTGCCCGCAATGGCGTCGACATAAGCCCGCGTCATCGTCGCCACGCCCGAAAGGTGCTGGACGGTGTTCAGCGCCGATCGCTCCGCCGCCAGCAGTGCACGCGCGTTGCCCGAGACCAGCAGTACGGGACTTCCGGCGGCGGCTTGCACGCCTTCGGCAACCAGCAGTTCGACGTCAGCCGACGAATCGACGGCGAGGAAAAGCGCTCTCGCCAGCGGCATACCCGCAACGACGATGGACTCCCTTGTGCCCATGACGCCTTTGAAGTGCGCTTCAGCATGAATGACCGCGGCTGACGTTATGTCTCCGCCGTCGCCCAGGTCTTCGGCAAGCGTCGCGCGCACGAAGGCGTTCAAATCGAAGCGATCGAGCTGGAACGGGGCGAAAGTCATTGTTCTTCCCTAAATAATTTTCCGGACCGCAATATCGTTATTCGGTCGTCAAATCGGCACCCGTTTCGCATCCGTTATGGAACTTCGCGCTGTTGCCCTGAGTTAATACGGCAAGTTCCCGGAGATTGTCATGGAAGACGAACAACCTATTCACGAAACGACGACCGAGGCGCGCGCTGGCGATGGCAATCCCGCCAACCGCTACGTGCTCTATGCCTCAATGGCGCTCATAATCGTTATCTTCGTCGTGATCGTTGCAATCGGGTGGGTTCGCCCCTGAGTCTCGTTCAAACCTCCCGTGCGCTGCGTGCGCCCAGGTCGCCCTGCCCCACAGTTGCCCCCGCCATTTCAAGCATACGGTCGAGGCTTTTCTTGGCCGCCAGCCGCAGCCCTTCTTCGATTTCTACCTGCGGGCGCAGGTCGCGGAGCGCCACGTAGAGCTTTTCCATCGTGTTCAGTGCCATGTACGGACAGATGTTGCAGTTACAGTTCCCGTCGGCTCCCGGCGCTCCGATGAACGTCTTGTCGGGCAACGCCTTTTCCATCTGGTGCATGATGTGCGGCTCGGTCGCGACGATAAGCGTATCGCCGGGAAAGTCTTTGGCAAAAGCGAGAATGCCACTCGTGGAACCGATATAGTCGGCGTGGGCGACGATGTGTGCCGGACATTCGGGGTGCGCGGCTACCGGAGCACCCGGGTACTGCGCCTTCAGCTTCACGAGCTCGGTCTCGCTGAATGCCTCGTGCACGATGCAGACCCCTGGCCACAGAAGCATGTCACGACCGGTCTTGCGCGCAAGATAACCGCCCAGGTGCTTGTCGGGTCCAAAGATGATCTTCTGGTCAGCAGGCAATTGCGCGAGGATTTTCTCCGCCGAAGATGAGGTGACGATGATGTCACTCAGTGCCTTAACCTCGGTCGAGCAATTGATGTACGTCAGCGCGATATGATCGGGATGCGCTTGCCGGAAAGCGGCAAACTTATCCGGAGGACAGGAATCCTCAAGCGAACATCCGGCATCCAGATCGGGCAGAACCACGATCTTCTCAGGGGAC
>JANMKS010000434.1:0-5103 GCA_031372155.1 Sphingomonas sp. | reverse complement strand
CAACCAGTCGCCATCCTGTGCCGGAACCGATCGGTCGTCCTCCTTGATGCGGGCCTTCATCTCTTGAAACAGCGTTTCGATCAGCGGCTTGTGCGGCTCCATCTGCGCTTCGAAATAGGTATTTTCGGCCTTCAGATGCGTAAGGATCGCCTCATCCGTCACTTCCGGATAGGCGGGGTCGCGCAGCCAGGCATAGTCGTCGTGCAATTCGACATCATGCCAGGTGGCTGTGGTCGGGCGGCGGAGTGCAGTGGGAGGTGTCATGCGCGCGCTTCTGCGGGCGAAGCGGTGTTCGCGCAACGCTTATCGGGTCACGCCATAAATGCCGAGCTTGCGGTGCTCTGCCCTCAATGTCTGCAACAGCGTCATGCCGGGGCGCGGGGTCAGCGGCGCGTCCCAGACGAAATAATAGTCGACACCAAGCCTGTGCAGGTCGGCGGCGACCGCCTCGTCGGACATGCCCGGCGCTGCTGCACCGTAATATTTCGCGCGGACATGATAGCCCATGATGACCGATGCACCATAATCGCCAAGCGATGCAAAGCGCTTGCCGGAAAGCCCGAGCGGTTCGATCTGCCGTGCGAACGAGGCCGTTGCCCGTCGCGCCTCCTGATTACCTGTGAACTTGACTGCGGGCAGTACGAGAAAGCTGAGCGTGAAGCCGGTCAGGATCGCAATCTGCAGTTTTCTGTCGATAAAGCGGGGCTCGTGAAACAGCCCCGCCAGCAACCGCAGTCCGATAGCGACCATCACGATCAGGATCGGCCAGAAAAACCGCTCATCGGAAAAAACCATCGTGTACGGCGCGACATAGATCGCCATCGTGACGAGCGCGAGCGCGACCGGAAGTCGCTCGTTTGACAACAACGACTGGCGCAGTGTGGTGTGGACTGCCGCCTTTCGTCGTAGGGGCGCAAGCCAGAACAGAAGCGCGCCGGCAACGATGATCGGCCACAGTACCGAATATTTGAAGAACGCAATGATCGTGCGACCGGTGTTGAGTTTGAACAACCCGACCTGATGCTTGAATGAGGGGGTGGAGTCGAACGCGCTCCACGGCCTCAGGCAGCACGCGCGGGCCACGGGAACCGAATACAGATATTCGGGGTCTTCCCAGATGCTCACCGTCGTCACGGGGGGCGGGGCAGCAAACCCCATGACGAGTACCGGGCGCTCCTTCACGCCGGGGCCGAGTATTTCGTGATTGTACCGCCCGGTAATTCCCGGCGACCAGTGGCCGTATTTCTGGTGCAGCGCCGCCATCCAGCACGTCGCAAGGAATGCGACGATCGCAAAGCCGGTGACGGCGTGCCGCAAGACGCGCGCACGGTCCGCCTTGTCTTCATTGGCCAGGTAATGGACCACGGATACGACGGTGAAGTGCGCTATGAAAAACGGCAGACCAAAGCCTTTGGCGAAATAGCAGAAGCCGCCGAGCAGGCCGCAAATGGCCCCGACGTACCGACGGCTTGCATAGTGCGGGTCGAACGCGATCGAGAAATAAGCGATCAGGAGCGCGGTCAGCGCGATATCTGAGGTGATGTTCAGGACGATCGTGAAATAGACGACGAAAGGCACGAGGATCACGAAAAACGCGAGGCGCAGCGGCCCCACGACGCCAAGCGTGTCCGTTAGCCGCTTCGATGCCAGCAAGAGCGCCATGCCGCACCCGAGCGATACAATCCGCATGGCAAGCATCGGCTTTGCGCCAAGCGCGAGCGGCACAGCGAGCAACCAGGAGATGAGCGGACCCCACAGCGAATTGGGCGCGGCGGCAAAGTCACCGCGCGCATAGCGTTCTGCCGCCGCCAAGTATGACACTTCGTCCTTGTAAAACAGATAGGGGAACTGCGGCATGATCACGAACGCGAGCGCGAGATAGGCAACGAGGACAAGCGCCATGGGCACCGCGAACGACGTCTTCGTGCCTTGCATCGTCGCCTGCATCTTGCTCCACCCTTTAACCTGCGCGGCAGGTTGCTCGTCGAATTGCGCTTAGCCAGGCCTTATGAAAACTTTACCAATATGCCATAGCGACGCGCCGGAAACGAGGGTGTGGGGTGCAGACTGGCTTGGAAGCAGACTCGAGGGGATATTCCCCACTCCAACTGTCGATCGTCGCGCCGACCTATAACGAGCGTGGCAACGTCCGTGCGCTGACCGCGGCGGTATCGACGGCGCTGACCGGCCACCGCTGGGAACTTATCTTCGTCGACGATGACAGCCCCGACGGAACCTGTGCCGAGGTGGCTGCGCTTGCCCATGAAGGCGCGCCCGTGCGTTGCGTCCGTCGCATCGGACGTCGTGGCCTGTCGTCTGCCGTCGTCGAAGGTGCGATGAGCGCCAGCAGCGAGATCATCGCAGTGATCGACGCCGACCTGCAACATGACGAGGCGCTGTTGCCGCGCATGCTGGAAATCCTCCAGCAAGGCGACACCGATATCGTCGTCGCAAGCCGTCATGTCGAAGGGGGCGGCGTCGGCAATTTCGGAGAAACGCGAACCCGGATGAGTAATTTTGCGACCTGGTGCTCGCGGTTTTTAAGCGGGACTCAGGTCAGCGACCCGATGAGCGGATATTTCATGACTCGCCGGTCGGTGTTCGACGCCGCCGTCTATGACCTGTCGCAACAGGGTTACAAGATACTGCTCGACCTACTGACATCGTCGCCGCGGCCGTTGAAGGTTGCCGAGCTTCCCTATGTCTTTCGCGACCGCCACTCGGGCGAAAGCAAGGTCGATACGATGGTCCTTGCCGAATATGCCTTTCTGCTGATCGAGAAACTGACCGGCGGCCTCATCCCGCCGCGCTTCGTCCTGTTCTGCATCGTCGGTGGATTGGGGCTGGTCGCGCACTTGTCGATCCTGATCGCGCTCGGGCGGCTGGGTGCCGATTTCCTCGTTGCACAGACCGCCGCCACGATGCTCGCGATGGCATTCAACTATGTGCTCAACAATTCGATCACTTATCGCTCACACCGCTTGAAGGGCTGGAACTTCGTCACCGGCTACCTGCTGTTCGCGATCGTCTGCAGCCTGGGCGCGGTCGCCAATATCAGTGTCGCCAGCCTGACGCTGAGCGGCGTTCACAACTGGCCGATCGCGGGCTTCGCCGGAGCCGTGATGAGCGCGGTGTTCAATTTTGGCGTTGCCACCAAATTTGTCTGGGGGCGCCGCGACCGGGTGAAGGTGGCCGCCTAGCACGGGGCACTTTCGCTTGCGGCGGGGCGTGGTATGCTGCCGCACTCACCGAACCCGAGGCCTCCGATGTCCAGTCATGCCGACCGTCTGAAGGCGCTTCGCGTCCAGCTTGCCGAACAGAAACTCGACGGCTTCGTCGTGCCGCTGACCGACGAGCATATGTCCGAATATGTCGGCGATTACGCCAAGCGGCTGGAATGGCTGACAGGGTTCAAGGGGTCGGCCGGGGCGGCGGTCGTGCTGCCGGAGGACGCCGCGATCTTTGTCGACGGACGCTACACGCTCCAGGTCCGCGCGCAGGTTTCGGCGGAGGACTGGGAATATTGCGGCGTACCGCAGACGAGCATCGCCGACTGGTTGCGTGAACACGCGGACGAGGGTGGCCGCATCGGCTATGATCCCTGGCTGCACACACGAGACTGGGTGGCGGCCGCACAAAAGGCGCTCGCGACCAAGGGCGCGGCACTGGTGCCGGTCAAGGCAAATCCGATCGACACGGTGTGGACCGATCAGCCGGCGCAGTCGGACGCGAGGCTCGTGGTGCAGGCGACCGCGCTTGCGGGGCGTTCGTCGCCCGAAAAGCGCGCCGAAATCGCCGACTGGCTGGTGAAAGAGGGTCTCGACGCGACGGTGATGACCGCGCTCGATTCGATCGCCTGGACCTTCAACGTGCGCGGTGCCGACGTGACGCATACGCCGGTCGGGCTTGCCTTTGCCGTCCTTCACGCCGACGCAACCGCCGACCTGTTCGTCGCGCCCGACAAGATCGACGACAGCGTGCGCGCGCACCTCGGCAACGGCGTGCGGCTGCACGACCGCGAGGCGTTTGCACCGATGCTCGCGACGATGGCGGGCAAGCGGGTTGCCGCCGACCCCGAGCGTGCGGTGTCCGCAGTCTTCGACGCGCTGGAACGAGGCGGCGCAAAGCTGGTCGCCGTTCGCGATCCGGCGGTGCTCGCCAAGGCGATCAAGAACGCGGCCGAACAAGCGGGCAGCCGCGCCGCGCACGCGCGCGACGGCACGGCGCTGTCGCGTTATCTCCATTGGCTGTCGGTCGAGGCGCCGAAGGGCGATTTAACCGAAATATCCGCATCCGACCGGCTGCGGACGTTGCGGTCGGAAAGCGGCCAACTCCTCGATCTGAGCTTCGATACTATTTCGGGTGCCGGACCCAACGGCGCGATCATGCATTACAAGGCGAGTGCGGAAACCGATCGCCGCATTGAGCCGTCGTCGGTCTATCTCTGTGATTCGGGCGGGCAATATGCCGATGGTACGACCGATGTGACGCGTACGGTCTGGATTGGCCCCGGCGCTCCACCCGCAGAGGTCAGGGACCGGTTCACCCGGGTATTGAAAGGCCATATCGCGCTCGCGACCGCTGTGTTTCCCGAAGGGACGCGCGGCAGCCAGCTTGACGGTTTCGCGCGCCAATTTCTGTGGGCGGTTGGCTGCGATTACGCACACGGCACCGGCCACGGCGTCGGCGCGTTTCTCGCCGTCCACGAAGGACCGCAGCGGATCGCGAAGCCGGGTGGGGGACAGCCGGGCACCGAAGAACCGCTACGCGCCGGCATGTTCCTTTCCAACGAGCCCGGATATTACAAGCCCGATGCTTATGGCGTTCGCATCGAGAACCTCGTGCTGGTCGAGCCGCGAGAGGTGGCAGGCGGCGACATGCCGATGCTCGGCTTTGAAACGCTGACGTTCACGCCGATCGACAAGGCGATGATCGCCGCCGAGCTGCTCACGCGCGACGAGCGCGCGGCCACAGCGATGGCGAAGTGTTTTGGAAGGCCGGTCTTAGAGGAGCCGTGGATACGCGGCGCGAATGCCCGAATCTGATATAGGACATGCATCTGCATTCGCGGTACCGCGCTTAGCTGTTGTACCGCTCGACGTC
>JANMKS010000429.1:0-2888 GCA_031372155.1 Sphingomonas sp. | reverse complement strand
CCCGCTGGGGCGGGAACCCCTGTCAGGAACCCTGCCGACTTGTGCGGCTGGTCCTCGACGTCGATACGCGCATTGAAGCGCGCAAGGCGAAGTGCCTGACATACAACGAACGCAAGGGCACAGAACCAGCCGAATCGCGGGAAATGCTGCAACGACCATAGATAGACGATCAGCGCGGGGGAAACCCCGAACGCGATCACGTCGGACAATGAATCGAGTTCCGCGCCGAACCGGCTCTCGCCGCGAAACATGCGGGCGATGCGTCCGTCCATTCCGTCGAGAATGCCTGCAATGACGATCGACCCGATTGCTTTTAACCAATCGTCGGCCGTCCCTTCCAGCCCTGCAGCGGCAATTGCGAAACGGATGCCGGTCAAGCCGAAGCACAGCGCCAAGGCGGTAACGGCGTTGGGGGCCACCGCGCGCATCGGCAATCCCCGGCGTATCGGGGTTGAAGATGTCACTGCGCGATCGCCGCCGTGCTGGCATTGTCACCGACAACAGCCAACACGGTTTCTCCGGCAATCGTCCGTTGACCAAGCGCAACCTTGGGTGAGGTTCCTGTCGGCAGGTAAATGTCGACGCGACTGCCGAACCGGATCAGGCCGATGCGCTGGCCGGCAACCACAATGTCGCCAGGCTTCACAAACGGCATGATGCGTCGCGCGATAAGGCCCGCAATCTGGGTGAAGCCAATACGCAGGCCGTCGCGGCGTTCGACGAGAATATGCTGCCGCTCGTTGTCTTCGCTAGCCTTGTCGAGGTCGGCGTTGATGAACTTGCCGGCGATATAGACGACGTTCTTGATTGTGCCCGATATCGGCGTGCGATTGATATGAACGTCAAATACGCTCATGAAAATCGAAACGCGCGTCAATGGCACTTCGCCCAAGCCCGCCTCTCCCGCCATCTCACGCGGGACGGGCACGGTCTGGATAAGAGTGACGAGTCCGTCGGCGGGTGCGACTATGAGATTGTCACCCTGCGGCACGCTACGCACAGGGTCGCGGAAAAACGCAGCGACCCATATCGTCAGCCCGATCAACGGCCAGGTCAGCCAGGTCACCCACAACCAGGCGATAAAGGTAATCGCGGCAGCAATGGCCACGAACTTGCGGCCCTCTGGGTGGACGGAAGGGAAGCGCCACTTGACCGTGGAGGTCACCGGACTGTCAGGCGATGTGCCGGGAGGATCAATGCTCATGCAACGGTTTGTAGAGTGCGCCCGGCAACGATACAACGGCGGGACGGTTGATTGCCGCGACGCGCCCCTCTAACGACGCGCTCAAATCCTCTCCCCGGAGCACGCAGAAGATGGCCAAGATCAAGGTGAAGAATCCCGTCGTCGAGATCGATGGCGACGAGATGACCCGGATCATCTGGCAGTGGATCCGCGAGCGGCTGATCCTCCCGTACCTCGACATCGACCTGCATTATTACGACCTCGCCGTCGAGGTTCGAGACGAGACGAACGACAAGATCACCGTCGATTCGGCCAACGCGATCGCCAAATACGGCGTCGGCGTGAAGTGCGCGACGATCACCCCCGACGAGCAGCGTGTCGAGGAATTCAAGCTCAAGCGGATGTGGAAATCGCCCAATGGAACGATCCGCAATATCCTGGGCGGGGTTGTGTTTCGCGAGCCGATCGTCATCAAGAACGTCCCACGGCTAATTCCGGGATGGACCGATCCCATCGTTGTCGGCCGCCACGCCTTCGGCGATCAATATCGGGCGACCGACTTCCGCGTGCCCGGGCCCGGCAAACTCCGCCTGATTTTCGAAGGCGACGACGGCAATGTCATCGACGAGGAAGTGTTTCAGTTCCCAAGTGCCGGTGTCGCGATGGGCATGTACAACCTCGACGATTCAATCGCTGACTTCGCGCGCGCGAGCATGAATTATGCGCTCGGTCGCGGCTGGCCGTTGTACCTGTCGACCAAGAACACGATCCTGAAGGCCTACGACGGGCGCTTCAAGGATTTGTTCCAAGAGGTGTTCGACGCCGAATTCAAGGAGAAGTTCGCCGCCGCAAATCTGGTGTACGAACATCGCCTGATCGACGACATGGTTGCCTCTGCGCTGAAATGGTCGGGCAAGTTCGTCTGGGCATGCAAGAATTATGACGGTGACGTCCAGTCGGATCAGGTCGCCCAGGGCTTCGGATCACTCGGCCTCATGACGTCGGTCCTGCTAACGCCCGACGGCAAGACTGTTGAGGCAGAGGCGGCGCACGGCACCGTCACGCGCCACTACCGTCAATATCAGGCGGGCAAGGCTACTTCGACCAACCCGATCGCATCGATCTTCGCGTGGACCGGTGGCCTGAAATACCGCGGCAAGTTCGACGAGACGCCCGACGTAATCAAGTTCGCCGAAACGCTCGAGCGCGCGTGCATCTACACTGTCGAACAGGGTGGCATGACCAAGGATCTCGCGATTCTGATCGGTCCCGATCAGGCGTGGATGACAACCGAGCAATTCTTTGAAGCAGTGCGGCTCAACCTGGAGAAGGCGATGAACGACTGGAGGTGATTGAGACCGTCCAATTGCGCGTCCAATCGCACGAGCTGCACCAGCGCTTTGATGTTCGGTGGCCCGTAGCGCAATAACCGTAACAGCACCTGGTCGATCGGGGTCTGACGTCGTCGGCAAAAGCGGCTATGCCTTCACCATGGCGCTCTCCCTCGAATCCACCGGCTTTTCCGATGCCCTTGTCGTTCTCGGCGCGGCGGGCCTTGTCATCCCGGCGTTTGCCCGCGCGCGAATTACGCCGGTCATCGGGTTCATCCTGGTCGGCATTCTGGTGGGGCCACACGGGTTCGGCGCGCTTGTTCCGCGATTCCCGTGGCTTTACCATGTGTCGATCACCGAGCCCGACGCGATCG
>JANMKS010000420.1:0-2050 GCA_031372155.1 Sphingomonas sp. | reverse complement strand
CAGCATGCGGGCGCTGTATCCGGGCTCGCCGCCACCAAACAGCAGGCATGCGGTTTTTCGCGCGATGACACCGGCGTCCATAGGGGCAGCGGCGATGCAGATGCCGAGCGTATCAAGCAGCAGATAGGCAGCCCGCTCGCGCGCACCGGCCGGTGGTGCGACAGGAAGCATGCCCAGCACGAAGTCCGCCACGCGCGTCATCGCTGGCGAGACCGCGACGGTCCCGCCGCTTTCCAACGCAGCAGTCTTTGTGCCGTCCATCCTCTCCCTCCGACCGTTGCTGCATACAGGCCGTGTCCAATTTGGAGCCTGTGACCTCTACACTATCTTGCCAGACTTTTCGCAAAACCTGAACTGCACAGAACGCAGACCAGAATCCGGTTGTGTCACTAGCTTTTGAATATGTCCGGTTTTGATAGCACGTCATTTGTCCGCTTGGGGGTTCACTGACGATTGCCGGCGCAAGCGGGGGACGCCGGTGTCGTTGGATGGGGCGCGGGCGCTAGGCCGCGCGCCGCTTGGCTTTCTGGCATGGCGGCGCTTTGGCGTCGCGTCGAGGCCCGGTCAAGGTTGGCCGTCGCTGCGGACCCTCGGCTGGCTCGGCAGCTGCCAGGCCATGCCTTGACGGGGCCGAGCGCGGGGCCACGCTCTGGACTGCCGGAACCTTCTTCTGGGCAACCGCTGTTTTGGGTTTGGCCTCCGCTACCAATTCACCCTGGCCGCTGTAGCGACCGATCACCCGCGGCCCGTGCAGCACGGCAAGCGTCCCGTCCGGATAGGCCTGCACGCGCACCTTGGCCTGTACATAGTGCCGCCGCAGCGGGCTCTCGGGCAATTGCAGCCGCAGGCCGTTCCAGGCAATCGTGTTGTCGCGCCCGACGGTGCGTTCCTCCTCGACGCACAGGGCTTCGACCAGACGCTCGGGCTCGACTGCCGAAAAGCCACTGTCGGGCAACGCCGGCGGTGTCATGAAGCGCGTATTGTGAAGCGGCAGATAGACTTGCTTGATCCACCCATTCGCCCTCTCGATGTCCGTGATGCCGGCCAGCGCTAACTCTTTGATCAGCCGGTCCTGCAGTGTTCCGAACATCCGCTCCGAGCGTCCGCGCGCTTCGGGCGAATAGGCCGCGATATGCACCACGCCGAGTTTGGCAAGCGCCCGCCCCACTTGCGTCAAGCGCACCTTGTCGACTTTGCCGCCTGCCTCGAGCGTGGTGAAGTAGTGGCTGCCCCGATCCGTGTAAAAACTTGCCGGAATCCCACGCCCCAGCGTGACGTCGAGCAACCCTTGCAAGCTCGACGTCGTGCCCTCTTCTTCAACCAGAAATGCCGAATAGATCTCGCTCGTTGCGTCATCCATCGTCACAATCAAGTCGAGCATCGGCTGGCCCGCCAGCCAAACATCGCGGCTGGCGTCCTGATGCAGCATCATGCCGATGCACGGCTTCCGCTCGCGCTTGCGCCGGTGTCCGCCCTTGCGCCGTTCCGGCCGCACCAGATCAGCTGCATGCAACCGTCCCTTCAGGCAGCTGTAGCTCAAGCTGAAGCCATGATCGCGCACCAGATGCTCGTGGAAATGCTTCACGTTCCAGCCGCGATAGGCATCGCGATACAGCGCCAGAATCCGCTCCACCGCTTCAGCCGGAATGGCTTTGCCCGAGGCCCGGCCAAGCCGCCCGTCGCGCAAGCCCTCCAGACCGCTTTCTTCATAAATATCAATATAGCGGCGGAACTGACGCTCCGACCGCCCCAAAATCTCAGCCGCCTCGGATTGGCTCAACTCACGCCGCTCCCAGCGATCGAAAACGCACTCGAACTTCTCCATTCTCCGGTCCTCGTCACACTCGGTCCGGCTCATCCAATCCTCCCAATGCCACCCGCATTGAGAAGACCACGGATTACCGGACAACTCGTGTGCTACAGAAACCGGACATATCATGTGCTACTGACACTCCATGCGAAACCCAGTTGACGAACTAAACTTGACTCGCTCAAATGCAATAATAACTTAAACGATTAAGCATGGCGCGCCAATCTTCGAAATTCCGGG
>JANMKS010000360.1:0-2211 GCA_031372155.1 Sphingomonas sp. | reverse complement strand
GGCGCAGGACATCGTGCCCGAAGTGCGCGACACGCTTGCCCAGCGGGTCGAGCGAGAAAAGCTCGAAGTCGTCACGGTTAAGCTCGGCACACCCGACGATCCCGACCTTCCCGCCGACAGCTTCGACCGGGTGTTTCTGGTCCACATGTATCACGAGATCGCCAGCCCGTACGCCTTCCTGTGGCATCTGCGACCTGCCACAAAGCCCGGCGGACGCGTGATCGTCGTGGACGCGGATCGGCCCACCAACCAGCACGGCACGCCGCCCGCACTCCTCAAATGCGAATTTGCAGCGGTCGGCTACAGGCTCGTCGATTTTCAGAACATGCCGGCGGCGGGCGGTTATCTCGCGGCATTCGAACCTGTCGGTAAGAGGCCCGAACCCAAGACCATTCGCCCCTGCTCAGGTTAGCGGATCGCCCTGATATTTGAGCTCGAGATACTTGCCCTGCGTCGCCAATTTCTCGAGGTCGCCGCGGGCAAGCTGCTCGCTCATGCGGGCGAGTTCGCCATCCACGACTGAGAGCCCCTCGACCAGTTGTCGCTCGGGCATCATGCCATCGGTATCGACCCGGCGCAGCGCGTCGGGCACGCGCCCATACCCCTTGACCAGCTCGGGTAGTTCGTCGGCGATCAACCGGCGAATCTCGGCGGCCGCGGGCTCACGCTCGTCGAGCGATTGAAGCTGGGGAGCCAGCGCTTCGAGCTTGACGCCAATCCCGTCGGCAAGGCGCTGCGCGGGGGCGGGGAGCAGTGCGCGCTGACCGGCAAGCCAGCTTTCGGTCCTGAGCGGGAGCTGTGCCAACGCCGTGGTAGGAAGCGTCGCGGCATCGGGCAGGCGCTCTCCGGGCATCAGCACAATGCCGAGTGCGGCCAGCACGAAGACGAGTGCGGCGATCATCACGCCCGTCGTCCCGATTGGCATGATGAGTCCGACGATGAATGTCGCAAGGAGGATGGCGAGCGCGATCCAGACTATGCGTCCGCCCTTCTTCAGCCCCGATTTGCGCGCGCGCGCGCGTTCACCCGCAGTCAGCCGCGCATCGCTGCTGCGGCGCAGGGCGGCATCGGCGCGGGCCAGGGTTTCGTCCGAAGTCATCGCGAAATGTCCGTCAGGGTCATACCGGCTCGAACGGATTGGGTTCGCTCGCGGTCAACCGCGCCTGCGACGCGCCTTCTGCCCGCGCGATATAGCCCTTCGATCGCTCGACTTCGCCCGACAACGCGTCGACCGTGGTCTTCATCGAAACGAGCGATTTCGCCTTGAACGCGTCGATCGTGTCCATCGTGTCATAGATATTCTGGAACGCGCGCTTCAGCGTATCGAGCGGGATCGTCGAACCCGCCGCCTGTTCGTGGATCGCGGCCGTATTCTGCTTGAGCAGCGTACCCGTCGAATCGATGATGTTCGCGGTGGTCGTGTTGAGCGCGGTTATCTGCTCCAGCACGAGCCGCTGGTTGGTCATCGCCTGTGCCACGGTCACGGCTGTCCGCAATGCCGAAACAGTCGTCGTGGACGCGCGATCGACCCCCTTCACGAGTTCCACATTGTTCTTTTTGACCAGGTCGAGCGCCAGATAACCCTGCACCGTCACCGCCATCTGCGTCAGCAGGTCTGTCGTGCGCTGGCGTACATAGAACAGCGCGGTCTCGCGGATTGCTTTCGCCTTGGCGGGATCGGATGTCTCCAGTTCCATCGCCTTGGCTTCGAGCTTGGTATCCAGTGCCTTGGACACATGGATCATCTGTTCGAGCCTGCCCATCGCCGCCCACAAACTCTGGCGCTCGACCGAAATCGCGGCATTGTCCTTCAGCAATTCGTCCTTGCCGCCCTGAAGCCGGGTCAGGATCGACGCGATGTGCGACTGCGACGATTTGTAGCTGTCGAAATAATCGCGCATCTTGTTGCCGAACGGAATGATCCCGAAAAGTCGCTTGGGCGCGGTCAGGCTGCCCTGCTTGCCCGGATCGAGGTCCTCGATCGTGCGGCGCAATTCGGCGAGGTCGGTGCCGACTCCGCTTTCCTTGTCCATTGCGCGGACGGGGCGGTCGAGGAAGCGGTTTGACTGGCCCGCGGCTTCGGCGATCTCGCGCCTGCCCATGTCCGAAATCTGGTCGACGCGCTTGCCGAACTCGGGCGAATTGACGTCCTGCGCCGCCAGCCCCTCGACGAACTCCTCCGCCTTGGCCTCAAGCGCGGACTTTTGCCCA
>JANMKS010000303.1:0-2383 GCA_031372155.1 Sphingomonas sp. | reverse complement strand
AAACGCCGGTTCGGTGCGTGTCCAGACCGGGGCCTTTGGCGCAGCGAGGCCGATATCGCTAAGCGAATTTGCCCGCAGCTCGTCAAGCCCGGGGCCATAGTTGAAGGTGTCGAGCACGGCAGGTCGATTATCACGCATCTGGGCACGCAACGTTTCGGTCGCGGCCGTATCGACGCTCCCATCGTCGGCAATCGCGACGCCGTAAAGTCTGGCGCCCGCTACCGTGACCAGGCCTTGGACGACTTCCTTGGCCACCAGCGCTGGATCGCGGATGAGTGGATCGCCCCACCCGCCGCCGCCCCAGGTGATGAAATCGAGCTCGTCGCCTGCCTCGACGGCGACGTCCTCCAATTTGTTGCCGACGACAGTCTCGCTGCCGTTGACCTTGCGGAGGATCTTTGTCGCACGCGCGCCGGGCAGGCCGCCGTTGACTCCCCAGGGCGGCACGAACCAGCGGTCGTCATGGATGGCGATAAGGCCGGGTTCGAGGAACTTGTAGGTCATGCGGATGCCGTTGCCGCCACGATAAAAGCCCGCGCCGCCACTGTCGGGAACCGTCTCGTACCGCTCGATCATCAGCGGGAAATAGCGTTCGAGAAACTCGTTCGGCACGTTAGTGAAGTTGGGCCATAGCGAATGGCCATCGGGGCCGTCGCCGAACGGTCGTCCGGGAATGCCGCCAAATCCGATCTGGAACAGCTGGAACCACTCGCCATCGGGCTTCGACCCTGAATAGAACAGGTGAGGAGACGAGGAGAATCCGGCTGCGCATAGGAATTCAGGCGTCTTTTGCCCCAAAAGCCCGCCCAGAATGTCGAACAGCCGCCCGAGCGCGTGGGTACGCCCGCTGAGCGCCGCCGGAAACTTCGGCTTGAGCAGCGAGCCTTCGGGGATGCGCACGTCGATCAGGTCATAATATCCATCGTTGAACAGGATCTGCGGATCGAAAATCATGATCATATAAATGCCAAAGAACATTCGCATCATGTTTTCGTTAAGCAGGAAATTGATGCTGCCCTTCGACTGCGGGTCGGTACCGGCAAAATCGAGCACGACCTTTCCGTTCTCTCGCCACATCGTGCATTTGATCTTGTAAGGGCCGTAACCCAGACCGTCGTCGCAGATGTAATCCTCGAAGCTCACAGGCTCTTCGCCGATCGCGGTTTCGATCAGCTGCTTCATCGCGCGGTGGTTGCGCGCGAGCAAGTCCTCGCAGGCAGACACAAACACATCGTCGCCGAACCGTTCGGCCATTTCGACGACACGGCGTGACGCGACCCGGCAGGCGGCAACCAGTGCGTTGAGATCGGCCTTGCACCATTCAGGTGTGCGGGTCTGGTGCATGACCAGCTTGATGAGGTCTTCGTTATAAACACCCTGTTTCCAGATCTTGACCGGAGGGATGCGGACGCCTTCCTGAAAAATGCTGGTGGCGTCGATCGGCATCGATCCTGCAACCATCCCGCCGATGTCGGACTGGTGCCCGAACATAGAGGTATAGGCGATCAGTCGCCCGTCCTTGAACACCGGCAGCAGCACCAGCCAGTCGTTCGAGTGGCTGATCGCGCCCTGAACCGAATAGGGATCGGACAGGAAAATCATGTCGCCGTCTTCTACGGTTCCTGAAAACCCTTCGAGGAACGGGCCGATATAGCTGCCGAACTGACCGACGATCATCCGGCCCTTGCAGTCGGCGATCAGCGGGAAGGCGTCGCCCTGTTCGCGGATACCCGGCGACATCGCGGTGCGGACCAGCGTCGTGTCCATCTCGACGCGGGCATTACGCAGCGCATTCTCGATGATGTCGAGCGTGACCGGGTCGATGGCGACAGGGGCGAACGGCGTGGTGTTCGACTGGACGATGGTTGCTGGCATGGTCGTGTCGCCTCAGGCCGGAGTGATCATGATGTTGCCGAATGCATCGACCGTGCCGATGTGGCGGGTCTCGATCAGCGTGGTCGAGTCCATTTCAGTGACAACCGCCGGACCCTGGATGACGTCGTCCTGTTTCAAGAGCGACCGGTCGTAGATTGCCGCCGCTTGCGGGCCGCCGTCCATCCATAGCTCGTGATCGCGCAGCTTTGCCAAAGAAGCGTTGCCATCGCCCTTGGGCAGTTCGTGCGCGGGTAGATCGAGGACACGGCCCATTGCCACTGCGCGCAAGTTCACGAACTCGTGCTCGGCATCCATGTTGAAGGTGAACAGGCGTCGGTGCTCGTCGTCGAAGCGGTGCGCGAGGACGTCGAGGCCGCCCCCCGCCAGCGTGTCGAGATCGACCGTCATCGGCACTTCGAAGGCCTGGCCTGAGTAACGGACGTCGACTTCGAAACCGGTCTCGATCTCGGCTGCGGCAATGCCGTCGGCAATCAGTTCGTCACGGACC
>JANMKS010000246.1:0-3704 GCA_031372155.1 Sphingomonas sp. | reverse complement strand
CGATCGGCTGGAAGATATCGTGGAACTGGCCGATGCGGTCATGGTCGCGCGCGGCGATTTAGGCGTCGAACTCCCTCCGGAAGCGGTGCCGCCCGCGCAAAAGCGCATCGTCGAGACGGCGCGGCGCATGGGGCGACCCGTCGTCGTCGCCACCCAAATGCTTGAATCGATGATCAAGTCGCCGTCGCCGACACGCGCCGAAGTGTCGGACGTGGCCACCGCCATATACGACGGTGCTGACGCGGTGATGCTGTCGGCCGAATCGGCGGCTGGGGACTGGCCGGTCGAATCGGTCAGCATGATGGCGCGTATCGCGACCACCGTGGAGGCCGACCCGGGCTATGCCGCCCGTTTGCACTTTACCGAGACCAAGGCGGACCCCACGACTGCGGACGCGCTTGCCGGAGCGGCACGAGAGATTGCGACGACCGTCGGCGCACGTGCCATCATCTGCTTCACGTCTTCGGGATCCACGGCTCGGCGCATTGCTCGTGAGCGTCCGTCGGTTCCGTTGCTGGTGATGACGCCAAAGGCAGAAACGGCGAGGCGCCTCGGCCTGCTATGGGGCGTCCACGCGGTTCATACCCGCGACGTTGCCAGCTTTGAGGAAATGGTCGCCAAGTCGAAGCGCATGGCACTGCGCCATCATATTGCGAACGGCGGCGAGCGCGTCATCCTGATGGCGGGGGTGCCGTTCGGAACGCCGGGATCGACCAACGTGCTCCACGTGGTTCGCCTGACGGGCGACGAATTGAAAGGGCACAAGGGAGGATAGAAACAAAAACACGGGCGCAAAGCCCGTGTCGGTAGCGGATTGTCGCCTGGCAACCCCGGCCGGGCGTGCCCTCACGCGCTTGGCAAGCCGCCAAGCGTCGCGCAGACTCAGCCCTGGCGTGCCTTAAAGCGACGATTGGTCTTGTTGATCACATAAGTGCGCCCGCGACGGCGAATCACGCGATTATCGCGATGGCGGTCCTTCAAGGACTTCAACGAGTTACGAATCTTCATGGCTGCGGCTTTTGTCCGGTGAATTGCGAGCGCTGCGCCTAGGCAACGGTACTGGCGAAGTCAAGTTGGATGCGGCACAAACCGGTTCTGGATCGTTATGCTTTCGATACGTCAGGAGTATTGCACATGTTGACCCGTTCAATCGCCCTCGCAACCGCACTAACGCTCGGCGGATGCGCTGCCAGTATTCCGCCGGTCGAGGTGACGCGGTTCCACCTGGGCAACGACATTCAGCGGGGAAGCGTTGCGCCCGCACCGGGGATCATGAGCCTTGAGGCGAGCACTTATCGGGCTGCGGTCGAACGCGAACTGAACAGGCTGGGCTTTCCGACTTCCAGCGACGCCCGATATATTTTCACCACCGACGTATCGCGCGACACGCGGGCTGCACTGGCACGGCGATCGCCGATTTCGATCGGCATCGGCGGCGGCACGGGGGGTTACGGCGGCGGCGTCGGCCTTGGTGCGAGTTTCGGCCTTGGCGGCAGCCGTTCGCGCGAAACCGTCGTGACGCGGCTGTCGGTGCAATTGCGCGACCGCAATACACAGTCGGTCGTGTGGGAAGGGCGCGCCGAAACCGAAGCACCGTCCAATGCCGCAGCGGCACAGCCGGGCCTTGCCGCGGACAAACTGGCGGACGCATTGTTCCGGGACTTCCCCGGCGTAACGGGTCGCACTATCAGCGTGCCATGACGATCAGCATCAGCAGTGATTTCGACGGTGGCAACATCGAAGTGGTGAAGCAGGACGAGGGGAACTTCGACCTGAATATCCGGCGGGACAAGGACTCCGAGTTCTACCAGTGGTTCTATTTTCGCGTGGACGGTGCGGCCGGGCATGCGCTCACGCTTCGTATCGTGAATTGCGCGGGGTCGGCATATCCGCTCGGGTGGCCCGGATATTCGGCGCGTGTCAGCCACGACAATGCCGACTGGGTGTCTGCCAAAACCAGCTATGCCGAGGGTGTGCTTACGATAGAGCATATGCCCGACTGCGATTCGGCATGGTTTGCCTATTTCGCACCGTATTCGAGCGACCAGCACAACGCGTTGGTCCGGCGTTCCGTCGAGAGTGCCCACGTCGGTCATCGCGTCCTCGGCACGACGCTCGACGGGCGACCGCTCGACTTGCTTACGCTCGGCACGGGCAACCTCCAGGTTTGGCTTTATGCACGCCAGCACCCCGGCGAGACGATGGCGGAATGGTGGATGGAGGGCGCGCTCGACCTGCTTTTGTCTGACGACGAAGCTGCGGTCAGACTGCGCGAGGCTGCGACATTTTATATAGTCCCCAACATGAACCCTGACGGCAGCGCGCGGGGCCATTTGCGAACCAACAGTGTGGGCGTGAACCTCAACCGCGAATGGCACGAGCCCAGTCTGGAACGCAGCCCCGAAGTCTGGCACGTCCGCGCGGCGATGGACGAAACCGGTGTCGACTTTGCGATGGACGTGCACGGCGACGAAGCCATTCCTTACACGTTCCTGGCCGGATTCGACGGCATTCCGAACTGGACCCAGCGCCAGGGCGACCTTTATAGCCAGTTTGCGTCGCTGCTTGCGGGCCGGACGCGCGATTTCCAGACCAAGCACGGCTATCCGGCGGCCGGCGCGGGCAAGGCCAATCTGTCGATGTCGACGAACCAGCTTGCCGAACGGTTCGGGGCGGTTTCGATGACGCTTGAAATGCCGTTCAAGGACAATGCCGATGCGCCCGATCCGTTGCGCGGCTGGTCGCCTGCGCGGTCGAAACAGATGGCCCGAGACTGCCTGACGGCGCTGGCCGAGATGGTCGGGGAACTGAATGGCTAGCCGTTATGGGCCTTTTGTGCTAGCCAAAGCACATGGCGCGCAAGTCTAACGCTCAGATCAACATCCGCTCCGACTTTGTTCGGGAGCGTGCATTCGCGCTGGCGGCGGAAACGGGAAAGACCGTAACCCAGGTTCTCGAAGACGCAGTGCGGACTTATCGACCACCGCCTCTAGTCGAGCTTGAGCCTTTACCGGAGGGTTTCGAATACGGGCCTGCTGGCTTTATAATCCAGACAGCGGAGTTGAATCTTACGCCTGAGCGGCACTTGAACGCTGTCGAAGAAGCACGCGAAAGCCGCGATCTGCAAATGCGCAAGCAACTGCCCTAATTTGACCGCGCTTGTCGACACCAACGTGCTGGTGGCGGCCGCGGTCGCAGTTCATCCCTTTCACACGGAGGCGCGCGACCTTTTCGTTCGGGCGACACCGACAATAGCGGCGCACAGCATGGCCGAGTTGTACAACACACTGACGCGGCCAGCACTTTATGCATGGCCTCCCGAGCAGGCGGCCAGATTAACGCGGCGGCTCGGCATTCGTCATGCTATGCGCGGTCTGACACCAGACCAGTACCTAACCAGCATCGATCGATTTGCCGCCGTTTCCGGAGTGGGACCGCGCCTCTATGATTTTCTGATTGGCGAGGTTGCTTCGTGTCATGGGCTTGAAATCATCGTCACGCTCAACTTGCGCGACTTCGTTCCCCTCTTCCCTCGGCTCAGCGTGTTGACCCCCTTGGAATATCTGGAGACTCTCTGACATGCCCACGCTCGTCCTCATCCGCCACGGCCAGTCGGCGTGGAACCTTGAGAACCGATTCACCGGATGGTGGGATGTCGACCTCACTGAAAAGGGCGTGGGGGAAGCCTGGGCCGCGGGGGAACT